>NZ_CP054840.1:0-195000 GCF_013363755.1 Comamonas antarctica | reverse complement strand
GCGTGCGCTTCGGGGCCCATGCAGATGGCCGCCGTGATGGCACTGAGGTTGAGGGCAAAGGCGCCGAAAGGCGCGAGCAGCAGCGTCGCGACCCCGCTCATGGTGATCAGCCGCGAGATCGGCAACTCGTAGCCCGAGGCCCGGACCACGGCGATTCCGGGCAGGTTCTGCGATGCCATGGTGACGACAAACAGCGGCAGCGCCAGGCTCACCGCCGCCGGCCAAGACCATTCGGGTGCGGTGAACACGGGCCGTGCAAGCTCCCAGTGGATTGCCGACCAGGCCATGCCGCCCCCGGTGGCTGCCTGCAGCATGCCAGCGGCCAGCGTCCACACCACGCTGTAGCGCGGTGCCAGGCGGCGCGCAAGCAGATAGGCCAGCAGCATGCACAGCACCAGCGGCAGCGCGGTCTGGGCCGCGGCAAAGGCCTGCATGCCAAAGCGCGCCAGCACGCCGACCAGCAGCGCCGAGGTGATGGCCACGGGAATGCGCTGCATCACGCGCTCGAGCGCACCGCTGGCGCCGACCGCAATCGTCAGCAGCGCGGCCAGCATGAAGGCGCCGACCGCCTGGGCCATGCTGAAGCCTTCGCCCGCCAGGCCCGCGGTGGCCAGCACCGCCGCGCCCGGCGTGGACCAGGCAATCATCACCGGCTTGCGCAGCCACAGCGAGGGCAGCAGCGTGCACAGGCCCATGCCCAGCCCCAGCGCCCAGACCCAGGAAGTGATCTGGGCCGGTGTCGCGCCAAACGCCTGCGCCGCCTGGAACACCACCGCGGTGGAGCTGGTGAACGCGACCAGCATCGCGACAAAGCCCGCGGCCAGCGTCGACAGGCTGCAATCGCGCAGGAACTGCATGTTCAAAGCTCGATCTTGGAGCCCAGCTCGACCACGGAATTGCTGGGCAGGCGCAGGAAGTCCGAGACCCGGCTCGCATTGCGGTGCATCTGCGCAAACAGCTTCTCGCGCCACGGCGACATGCCCTGGCGCATGCCCGGGATGACCGCGTCGCGCGAGACGAAGTAGCTGGTGCCCATCGGATCGAGCGGATAGCCCAGGCCCGACAGCTGGGCCAGCGCCTTGGGCAGGTCCGGCTCGTTCTTGAAGCCGTAATGCACGGTGACCTGCCAGCAGTGGCCGCCCAGGGCTTCGGCCTGCACGCGCTTGTCCATCCCCACCCAGGGCACTTCATGGTTGCGCACCGTGACGAACAGGTTCTGCGCATGCAGCACCTTGTTGTGCTTGAGGTTGTGCAGCAATGCCGACGGCACCGTGCCCGGCTCGCCCGACAGGAAGATGGCCGTGCCCGCGACGCGCTGCGGCGGATGCTCGGCCAGCGCGCCCATGAACCCCGCCAGCTCGATCGACTCGCTCTGCAGGCGGTCATGCAGCAGCTGGCGGCCGCGGCGCCAGGTCATCATCAGCAGGAACACGCCGCTGCCTATGGCCAGCGGAAACCAGCCGCCCTGGAACAGCTTGAGCAGGTTGGAGCTGAAGAAGGCCAGGTCGATCAGGAAGAAGCAGCCGGTCGCGGCCCAGCACAGCAGCCAGGGGTAATGCCAGCGGTAGCGGATCACGAAGAAGGTCAGCACGGTGGTGATCAGCATGTCCAGCGTGACCGCGATGCCATACGCGGCCGCCAGGTTGCCGCTGGTGCGAAACAGCAGCACGGCCAGCGCAATGGCCGTGAACAGGCTCCAGTTGACCAGTGGAATGTAGATCTGCCCGGCCGCCTTGGCGCTGGTATGGCGGATTTCCAGCCGCGGCAGGTAGCCCAGCTGGATGACCTGGCGCGTGACGCTGAACGCGCCGGTGATCAGCGCCTGCGAGGCAATGACCGCGGCCATGGTGGCCAGCAGCACCAGCGGCAGCAGCGCCCAGGCCGGCGCCATGCGAAAGAACGGATTCTGCACCGCGTCGGGCTGGGCCAGCAGCAGCGCGCCCTGGCCGAAATAGTTGAGCGTGAGCGCCGGCATGGCGACGGCAAACCAAGCCAGGCGGATCGGCTTCTTGCCGAAATGCCCGAGGTCGGCATACAGCGCCTCGGCGCCCGTGACGCACAGCACCACCGCGCCGAGAATGATGAAGGCCACGCCCGGCTGACGCCAGATGAAGCCCAGCGCATGGTGCGGGCTCAGCGCGGCGAGGATTTCCGGGTGGCCCAGGATCTGGCGTATGCCCAGCAGCGCCAGGCAGCTGAACCACAGCAGCGTGATCGGGCCGAAGAACTTGCCTATGCCCGAGGTGCCGTGCTTTTGCAGCGCAAACAGCGCCAGCAGCACCAATAGCGCCAGCGGCAGCACGAACTGGCGAAAGTGCGGCGACACCACCTCCAGCCCTTCGACCGCCGACAGCACCGAGATCGCCGGCGTGATCACGCCGTCGCCATAGAACAGCGAGGTGCCGAAAATGCCGATCGGCAGCAGCACCGCTCGCAGCCGCGGCTGGTCTTTGACGGCCTGCGAGGCCAGCGCCAGCATGGCCACCAGCCCGCCCTCGCCGTTGTTGTCGGCGCGCAGCACCAGCGTCACGTACTTGAGCGAGACGATCAGCGTGAGCGTCCAGAACAGGATGGACAGCACGCCATAGACGTTGGCGTGGGTGAAAGGCACATGGCCGGAGCCAAAGACTTCCTTGACGGCATACAGCACGCTGGTGCCGATGTCGCCGTACACCACTCCGATTGCGCCCAGGGTCAGGGCTGCCAGCGAGGATTTTGGTTGGTTCACTGAACGCACCCGGCGCCGTGGCGGCTCCGGGTCTCCCTGTCATGATGGTCGGGCCATTGCGCCGCCCTCAGGCGGCAACTGGATCAATCGTAGATCTCGGCGTCGGGGTTGGTGGCTTCGAGCTCATAGCTCGCAGCCAGCATGGCCAGCCGGCCGATCACGCCATACATGTAGAAGCGGTTCGGCGCGCTCGCGCCCGGGCGCGCGCCCAGTTGCGGCAGCTGGGTGCTGTGCTCGAAAGCCAGCGGCACGAAGCTCGAGCCCGGGGCGTTGAGGTTCTCATCGACGCCGCGCTCCGGATGCATGCGGTAGAAACCGCCGACCACATAGCGGTCCATCATGTAGACCACGGGTTCGGCGACCGCGTTGTTCATGCGCTCCTGGGTCAGCACGCCTTCCTGGATGATCACGTCGTGCACCGCCTGGCCGTCCTTGATGACGCCCATCTTGTTGCGCGACTTGCGCGTGAGCACCTCGAGGTCCTTGGCGTCGCGCACCGTCATCACGCCCATGCCGTAGGTGCCATGGTCGGCCTTGACCACGACAAACGGCTTTTCCTTGATGCCGTATTCCTTGTACTTGCGGCGCACCTTGGTCAGCAGCATGTCGACCTGGGCGCTGAGGGCATCCATGCCGGTGCCGTCATTGAAGTCCAGCCCCTCGCAGTGCGTGAACATCGGGTTGATCAGCCAGTGGTCGATGCCCAGCAGCTTGCCGAAGCGCTTGGAGACTTCCTCGTAGCTCTGGAAGTGGCGGCTCTTGCGGCGCACCATCCAGCCGGCGTGCAGCGGCGGCAGCAGGTATTGCTCGTAGAGGTCTTCGAGGATGCCGGGCGCGCCCGCGGACAGGTCGTTGTTGAGCAGGATGGTGCAGGGATCGAAATCCTTGAGGCCCAGGCGGCGCTTGCTGCGGATCACCGGCTCGAGCGTCACCGACTCGCCGTTGGGCAGGTTGATGACGGTGGTCTTCTTGATCTCGCGGCTGATCGAGCCCACGCGCACGTTGAGCCCGGCCATCTTGAAGATGCGCTGGAGCTGCACGACGTTGTTCAAATAGAACGTATTGCGAGTGTGGTTTTCGGGAATGATCAGCAGGTTGCGCGCTTCGGGGCAGATCTTCTCGATGGCCGCCATGGCTGCCTGCACTGCCAGCGGCAGCATTTCCTCGGTCAGATTGTTCCAGCCACCCGGAAAGAGATTGGTGTCGACCGGGGCCAGCTTGAAGCCGGCGTTGCGGATGTCGACGGACGAGTAGAACGGAGGCGTGTGCTCCATCCATTCGAGGCGGAACCAGCGCTCGATGGCCGGCATGGATTCCAGAATTCGCTGTTCTAGCTCGTTGATCGGGCCGGTCAAAGCCGTGATGAGATGCGGAACCATTGGTGCCCTCAGGAGACGGTGGTGTATTGGATTGTAGGGATGTGGCAACGCCGTCGGGATTTATCCATCGCCGACGGTTGGCCCGCCGCGCCGTGTCAGCGTCGCCAAAACGACGGTGTCAGCAGCGCCATGAAGCTCAGGATCTCCAGCCGTCCCAGCAGCATCGCCAGCGTGCAGACCCACATCTGGAAATCCGTGAGCCCCGCATAGTTCGCGGCGGGCCCCACGCTGCCCAGGCCCGGGCCCATGCAGTGCACGCTGGCCAGGATGGCGGTGAACGCGGTCACGGGATCGAGGTCGGTCAGCAGCAGCAGCATGCTCAGCGTGATCACCGTGGCGCCGTACACCAGCATGAAGGCCAGCACGGAGAAAATCATGCGATTGTCCACTACTGCCGATCCCAGGCGTACCGGCTGCACCGCGCGCGGGTGCACCAGGTGCGTCAATTCGCGCCGCGCCTGCTTGAGCAGGATCAGCATGCGCACCATCTTGATGCCGCCGCCGGTCGAGCCGGCGCTGGTCGCCACGCCCGACAAAAGCAGCATCATGACCGGCAGGAATACCGGCCAGGCCAGGTAGTCGACGGTGGCGAATCCGGTGGTGGTCGCCACCGAGATCACATTGAACACGCCGTAGCGCAGCGCGTCGAGCGGCTCATAGACGTCCTTGAGCCAGAGCAGCAGCGCGCCGAACAGGCCGCCGCCCAGCAGCACGCCGATGGTGGCGCGCATTTCCGGGTCGCGCCAGAAGCCCTGCAGCTGGCCCTTGCGCATGGCGACGAAATACAGCGCGAAATTGCAGCTCGCCAGCAGCATGAAGACCAGCGCGATGGCTTCGAGCAGCGGTGAATCGAAATACGCAAAGCTCGCATCGTGCGACGACAGCCCGCCCAGGCTCACGGTGGTGAACATGTGCATCAGCGCTTCCATGGGCGGCATGCCGCCGGCCCAGAAGGCCAGGCCGCAGGCAATGGAAAACACTGCATAGACGCCCCACAGGCCCTTCGCGGTCTCGGTCATGCGCGGCGTGAGCTTGGTGTCCTTGATCGGACCCGCGGCCTCGGCGCGGAACAGCTGGCTGCCGCCCACGCCCAGCAGCGGCAGCACGGCCACGGCCAGGATCAGAATCCCCATGCCGCCCAGCCATTGCAGGAAAGTGCGCCAGACGTTGATCGACTGCGGCAGCTCGTCGAGCCCGTGCAGCACCGTCGCGCCCGACGTCGTGAGGCCGGAGACCGCTTCGAAATAGGCATGGGTGAACGAGACCGGAATGTCGAGCTGGTGCAGCGCCAGCATCAGCGGCAGGCTGGCGCACAGCGGCAGCACTACCCACACCAGGCTCACCAGGATCACGCCATGGCGCGGCTGAAGCTCGCGCCGGAAGCGGTTCATGCCCAGCCACAGCACCCCCCCGACGGTGGCCGTGGTCGCCACCGACAGCGGATAGACGCGCCAGATGGCTTCGTGCTGCAGCCAGGACACGGACATCGGCACCAGCATCGCGAGCGCAAACATCACCAGCAGCATGCCCAGCACGCGCAAAACGGGAAACAGGTCGCGCATGGTGCGGGGTCAGAAGAAGGTCGCGCTCACGCGGAACAGCTTTTCCACGTCACGCACCAGGCGCTTGTGCGGCAGGAAGAACACGACATGGTCATTGCTCTCGATCACCGTGTGGCTGCGCGGAATGATGACCTGGGGCTCGCGCGCGCCCGGGTCCGACTCGGCATCGTCGAGGCCGCGCACGATCAGGCCGATATGCACGTCGAGCGGCAGGCGCAGTTCCTCGACGCGCCGGCCGACCACGCGCGAGCTCTTGCGGTCGCCGCGCGCCACGATCTCGAGCGCTTCGGCCACGCCCCGGCGCAGGCTGTGCACGGCCTGCACGTCGCCGCGGCGCGCATAGGCCAGCAGTTCGCCGAGCATCGCCTGGGCTGGCGACAGCGCGATGTCGATCTGCGTGCCATGCATCAGGTCGGCATAGGTGCGGCGGTTGATCAGCGACAGCACGCGCTTGGCGCCCATGCGCTTGGCCAGCAGGCACGACATGATGTTGTTCTCGTCGTCGTCGGTCAGTGCGAGGAAAAGGTCCACGTCCTCGACGCTTTCGTCGCCCAGCAGGTCCTCGTCGGTGGCATCGCCCTGCAGCACCAGCACCTCGGTGGGCAGCATGGACGCCAGCTCGGTGCAGCGCTGCTCGCTTTCCTCGAGCACCTTGATATTGAACTGGCCCGGCAACTGGCCCAGCTGGCCCGCCAGGCGCTGGCCCACGCGCCCGCCACCGATGATCATGATGCGGCGCACCGGCCTGGCCTTCTGGCCGCGCGGGCTGTGCAGCGCGCTGAGGATCTCGGGCAGGTGGTCGCGCGCGGCCAGCACGAAGACTTCGTCACCGGGCTCGATCAGCGTCATGCCATCGCAGCGCACGAAGCGGTCGGGTTCCTCGGCAAAGCGCCGGTAGATGGCCACCAGGCGCATCGCGAGGTCGGGCATGCTGTCGCGCAGCTCGCCGATGCGCAGGCCCACGGCGGGGGCACCCGCGCGCGCGCGCGACGAAGCCAGGCAGGCGCGGCCGCCGGCAAACTCGCGCACCTGCAGCGCCTCCGGGTATTCGATCAGCTTGCCGATGTAGCGCGTAAGCGACTCCTCGGGGCAGATGATGCGGTCGACGGCAAAGCCGTCCTTGCCCAGCAGCGGCGAGTCGGGCGCGAAGCCCGAGGAGCGCACGCGCGCGATCCGCGTGGGTACGCTGAACTCCATGTCGGCGACCTTGCAGCACACCAGATTGGTTTCATCGAGCGTGGCGCAGGCGATCAGCAGGTCGGTGTCGCGCGCGCCGGCCTCGGCCAGCACCGCCGGCTCGGTGCCGTTGCCAACCACGCCGCGCAGGTCGAAGCGCGTCTCGAGTTCGCGCAGCCGGCGCGCATCGGTGTCGATGACGGTGATGTCATTGCGTTCGGACACCAGGCTTTCGGCCACGCTGAAGCCTACGCGCCCGGCTCCCAGGATGATGATTTTCATGGAATTCACTGCTGGTGCCGCGCGCGGGCCGCGCTCAGACGCGGATTTCGCCGTCGCCGAGCACGACGTACTTGAGCGAGGTCAGGCCCTCGATGCCCACCGGGCCGCGCGCATGGAACTTGTCGGTGCTGATGCCGATCTCCGCGCCCAGGCCGTATTCGAAGCCGTCGGCAAAGCGGGTGCTGGTGTTGACCATGACGCTGGCCGAATCGACTTCGCGCAGGAACTGCTGCGCGTGGCGGAAGTCGGTCGTGAGGATGGCTTCGGTGTGCGCGCTGGAGTAGCGGTTGATGTGGGCAATGGCTTCATCGACGCCGGCCACGACCTTGATGCTGATGATCGGCGCCAGGTATTCCTCGCTCCAGTCCTGCTCGGTGGCGGGTACCAGACGGGCACCCGCGACGCCTTGCAGCAGCGCCAGCGACTCGGGGCAGCCGCGCATCTCCACGCCCTTGGCCGCGTACACCGCGCCAATCGCCGGCAGGAACTCGGCCGCGACGCCACGCGCCACGAGCAGGCTTTCGCTGGCATTGCAGGGGCTGTACTTGCTGGTCTTGGCGTTGTCGGCGACCTTGACGGCCATCGCGATGTCGCACGGGTCGTCAACATAGGTGTGGCAATTACCGTCGAGGTGCTTGATGACCGGCACCTTGGCCTCGCGGCTGATGCGCTCGATCAGGCCCTTGCCGCCGCGTGGAATGATCACGTCGACGTATTCGGGCATGGCGATCAGCTGGCCCACGGCCTCGCGGTCGGTGACCTGCACCAGCTGCACCGCATGCTCGGGCAGGCCGGCTTCGGCCAGCGCCTGCTGCACCAGCCGCGCCAGCGCCTTGTTCGAGGCAATGGCTTCGGAGCCGCCGCGCAGGATGCAGGCGTTGCCGCTCTTGATCGACAGGCTCGCGGCTTCGATGGTGACATTGGGGCGGCTCTCGTAGATCATGCCGAACACGCCGATCGGCACGCGCATCTGGCCCACGCGAATGCCGCTGGGCTGCTGTTTCATGCCCAGGATCTCGCCAATGATGTCGGGCATGGCGGCCAGCTGCTCGCAGCCCTGGGCGCAGGTTTCGAGCACCTTGGGGGTCAGGCGCAGGCGGTCGACCATGGGGGCCGGCAGGCCGTTGGCTTCGGCCGGAGCCAGGTCCAGCGCATTGTCATCCTGCAAGGCGGCGGTGTTTTCCCGCAGCAGCCGCGCCAGCGCCAGCAGCGCGCGGCTCTTGCTGGCCGACGAGGCGCGGGCCATCCGGGCCGAGGCGGCTTTGGCCTGGGCACCGAGGGTATGGGTGTATTCCACGATATTGAGCGCGTTCATAGCCGCGATTTTGACCGAGTTGCAGCGCGCCGGCCCGCAGGTGGCGCAGAAGCCTCATTCCAACCTGCGCGTCGCCCGCGGGCTTGACGGCACAATGGGCGCGTTGCTTCCAGGGAAAAAGACACCGACATGACCGTCAACACCGCACTGTTCGAACTGCATGCGCTGCAACAGGCGCTGCAGCAGCTCGCGGCCGGCAAGATCACGGCCGCCGAACTCATTGCGCAGGCACGCGCCACGCCGCACCTGCAAGACCGGCTGCCGCCGCGCTATGCGGCGGTGCTGCAGGACCTGCTGGACCGGCTTGAAGCCAGCGCGCTGTTCACCGAGGAAAGCTGCTCGTTCAGCCAGGGCGATCTGCTGACCCATTTGCAGGGCTGGGCCGACAAGGCGCAGGAGACGCTGGAACTGACGCCTCAGGTGCCGGAATAACAGCCCCTTTGCTCAAGCCCCCGTTCGTGACGAGCCCGTCGAACCATGAACGGCCTGCACTCAAACCAGAAACAGCCGCACCAAGCAAACAAATACCGTTCGCCCTGAGCCCGTCGAAGGGCGTTTTATGGCGGAGTCTGCGTTAGATGACTACCCCATAGCAACAGACTTTGCCCGCGGCATAGGACGTACGTTCATCCTTCGACAAGCTCAGGACGAACGAAAACCAGCACCGGCTCTGCTGTTTCTTGACAATGCAAAGCGAAACGAGCCTCGTCTAAATCGCTCAGGGCGAACGGGGGATACACGAACGCCCGGCCCTCGAACTTGAAACAGCGCCTTATTTGAAGGATTGCACCATCTCGAACGCCAGCCGGCGCAGCGCCTGCCAGCCGTCCTGCGGCCATCCCGGGGCCTTGAGGCCCTTGACGATGCCGTCGACGGTATGCGCCGATTGCAGCAACTGCGCCGCGGCCTGGTCGCCCAGGCGCGGCACGATGCGCTCGAACAGCCGCTCCTTCGCGCCCCAGATGCGCTGCTCGCGCAGCGCCATCGGCAGCGGGCGCCCCGCAGCCATGGCGTCCTTGACGCGCTTGAGCGCGCGGATGTCCTCGGCCAGCGACCAATGCACCAGCACCTCGGCCACGCCTTCGGCCTGCAAGCCGTCAAGCATGCGCTGCACGCGACCCAACTGGCCTGACAGCACGGCGTCCGAGAGCTTGAACACGTCGTAGCGCGCGACATTGAGCACGGCCTGCGCGATCTGCTCGCCCTGCAGTTCGCCGGCCGGGTACAGCAGCGCCAGCTTCTGGATTTCCTGGTGCGCGGCCAGCAGGTTGCCTTCGACGCGGTCGGCAAAGAACTGCAGCGTGCGCTGCCCTTCCTCGCCCGGCGCGACGCGCTGGCCCTGGGCCGCGAGCCGCTGCGCAATCCAGGAAGGCAGCGCCGCGCGCTCGATCGGTTCGATCTGCAGCGTCACGCCATTGGCGTCCAGCGCCGAGAACCAGGCACCGCTCTTGGTCGCCTTGTCCAGGCGCGGCAGCATGACCAGCGTCAGCGTGCTGTCGTTGCCCTGCGCGGACTCGGCAATCTGCTGCAGCGCCTGGCTGCCATCCTTGCCCGGCTTGCCGGATGGAATGCGAATCTCGAGGATCTGCCGGTCGGCGAACAGCGACAGCGAACCGCCCGCCGCCAGCACCGCGCTCCAGTCGAAGTGCGCGCCGGCCACGGTGTGGCTGCTGCGTTCGGAGTAGCCCGCAGCGCGCGCCGCGGCGCGGATCGCGTCGGCGGCCTCCTGCTGCTGCAACGGCTCGTCGCCGTGCAGGGTATAGAGCGAGCGCAGGCCCTTGCCCAGATGGCCCTGGAGCTGATTCAGGCCCAGCTGCATGGCACGCTCACAATGACTTCACCGCCGCAAGCCGGCGCAGCAGCTGCTGCACCAGGTCGGTCTGCATGTTGCGGAACAGCAGCAGCTCCTCGGCTTCCTTCGACAGCGCGATGGTCTCGTTGTAGCTGATATCGCGCTGCTGCAGCAGTTCGGTTTCAGGCAGCACCTCATCGCCATCGGGCTTGCGCAGCCGGAAACGCACGCGCAGCCGCAGTTGCAATTCGCGCACCTGGCCGGAGGCATTGAGACCCACGACCACGCGCTCCTGGCGCTCGCTCAGCAGCTCGAAGATGACTTCGGCATCATCGGGCGAGCGCGGGTCGCGCAGCACCGTCAATTGCTCCGTCGCCGAGGACAGCGTGCGCTCGAGTTCACGCGCCAGCAGCGAGCCGCGCGGCGCCTGGATGAACAGCGAACGGAAGGCGAACTGCGGCACGCCGCGCAGGCGGAACCCGCACGCCGCCATCAGAGGGACCACGGACACCAGCGAGAGCAGCGTGCGTTTGCGCATATCAGACCACCACGTTCACCAAGCGGCCCGGCACCACCACGACCTTCTTGGGCGTGGCACCTGCGGCCTGTTTCACGAAAGCCTCGCTGGCCAGGGCCACGCGTTCGATCTCGGCCTTGTCGGCCGTCGCGGCCACGAGGATCGAGCCGCGCAGCTTGCCGTTGACCTGCAGCATCAGCTCGATCTCGTCCTGCACCAGCGCCGCGGCATCGACCTGCGGCCAGGGGGCGTCAAGCAGTTCGCCCAGATGCTGGCTGTAGCCCAGGCCGCTCCACAGCGCGTGCGTGACGTGCGGCGTGGCCGGATACAGGCAGCGCAGCAGGATGCCGAAGCCTTCGATGGCCGCGATCTGGCCGTCGGGCGTGTCGGTGCCCTTGAAGCCTTCGAGCGCGTTGATCATCTTCATCGCGCCCGAGACCACGGTGTTGTACTGCATGCGCTGGTAGTCGTAGTCGACCTGCTTGAGCACGGTGTGGATCTCGCGGCGCAGCGCCTGCGCATCCTTGCCGAACGCCACGTTCTTCAGGTCGCGCGCGCTCGCGCCGACCGCATCGGCGGCCGCGTAGTCGCCACCCAGCAGCTTGACGCCATAGTTGTAGACGCGGCGCAGGAAGCGGTAGCTGCCTTCGACGGCCGCGTCGTTCCACTCCAGCGTGGCTTCGGGCGGTGCGGTGAACATGGTGTACAGGCGCGCCGTGTCGGCGCCGTACTTCTCGATCAGCTCCTGCGGGTCGATGCCGTTGTTCTTCGACTTGGACATGGTGCCCACGCCTTCATAGTCGATGGCCGTGCCCACGGGCAGCAGGCCGTCGGCGCTGTCGACTTCGGCCTTGAGCCTGGCGCCGACGATCTTGCCGGCATCGTCGAACACATGCTCGACATCCTTGGGCCAGAAGTATTCCTTCGCGCCCTTGGCGGTGCGCCGGCTGTAGATGTGGTTGAGCACCATGCCCTGCGTCAGCAGCTGCGAGAAGGGCTCGTCGAACGTCACCAGGCCCAGGTCGCGCATGACCTTGGTCCAGAAGCGCGCGTACAGCAGGTGCAGGATGGCGTGTTCGATGCCGCCGATGTACTGGTCCATGCCGTTGCCGCGCATCCAGTACTCGGTGCCCGCACCGACCATCTGCGCGCTGTTCTTCGCGTCGCAATAGCGCATGAAGTACCACGAGCTGTCCACGAAGGTGTCCATGGTGTCGGTCTCGCGGCGCGCGGGCTTGCCGCAGCAGGGGCAGACCACGCCGGCATGGAAGGCTTCGCTCTTGACCAGCGGGTTGCCCGAGCCATCGGGCACGAGGTCCTGCGGCAGCACCACGGGCAGGTCCTTTTCGGGCACCGGCTGGGCGCCGCAATCGGCGCAATGGATGATAGGGATGGGCGTGCCCCAGTAGCGCTGGCGGCTCACGCCCCAGTCGCGCAGGCGCCAGGTGGTCTTCTTCTCGCCCAGGCCCTTGGCGGCCAGCAGTTCGGCGACCTTGTCCACGGCCTGCGCGTGCGTGAGGCCGTCCAGCGCGCCGGAGTTGACGCAGACCGCCTTCTGCTTGTCGCCGTACCAGTCGGCCCAGGCTTCGGTCGAGAAGCTTTCGCCGGAGGCCGCCACGACCTGGCGGATCGGCAGGTCGTATTTCTTCGCGAACGCGAAGTCGCGTTCGTCATGCGCGGGCACGCCCATGACGGCACCATCGCCATAGCCCATCAGCACGTAGTTGCCGACCCAGACCTCGACCTGCGCGCCGGTCAGCGGATGGGTGACGAACAGGCCCGTGGGCATGCCCTCCTTTTCCTTGACCGCGAGTTCGGCTTCGGTGGTGCCGCCCTTCTTGCATTCCTCGATGAAGGCGGCGAGCGCCGGGTTGCCGGCCGCGGCATGCATGGCCAGCGGGTGCTCGGGCGCCACCGCGCAGAAGGTCACGCCCATGATGGTGTCGGCACGCGTCGTGAACACGTACATCTTGCCGTCCTGGATCAGCTGGCCCTGGGCGTCCTGGATGCCGTGCGTGAACGCGAAGCGCACGCCGCTCGACTTGCCGATCCAGTTCTCCTGCATCAGCCGCACCTTGTCGGGCCAGCCGGTCAGCGTGGCCTTGTCGTTGCCGACCTGCACATGCTCGAGCAGCTCCTGCGCGTAATCGGTGATCTTCAGGTAGTAGCCCGGGATCTCGCGCTTTTCGACCAGCGCGCCGGTGCGCCAGCCGCGGCCGTCGATGACCTGCTCGTTGGCCAGCACCGTCTGGTCGACCGGATCCCAGTTCACGACCTGGGTCTTGCGGTAGGCAATGCCCTTGTCCAGCATCTTCAGGAACAGCCACTGGTTCCAGCGGTAGTAGTCGGGGTCGCAGGTCGCGATCTCGCGGCTCCAGTCGATGGCCAGGCCCATCGACTGCATCTGCTTCTTCATGTAGGCGATGTTGTCGTAGGTCCACTGCGCGGGCGGCACCTTGTTCTTCAGCGCCGCGTTTTCCGCGGGCAGGCCGAACGCGTCCCAGCCCATGGGCATCAGCACGTTGTAGCCCTTCATGCGCAGCTGGCGCGCGAGCATGTCGTTGATGGTGTAATTGCGCACATGGCCCATGTGCAGCTTGCCGCTGGGATAGGGCAGCATCGAGCAGGCGTAGAACTTCTTCTTGCTGTCGTCTTCGGTGACACGGTAGGCGTCACGTGCGTTCCAGTGCTCATGCGCCGCGCGCTCGAGCTCGATGTGGTTGTATTTGTCTTGCATGGTGGAGAGCGGGTTCCGGCTGCGGATGCGCCGGTCAAAGCCAAGTTCAACCGGGATTTTAGGCCCGACGCCACATCGCACTGCCGTGAGCGGCTATCTCGCCGTGCAAAGCCTGCATGGAACTTGCGCCGCCGCCTCCGGTCACACCGCTTCTTTTCCCGTTCCCCCTGTCTTCCAAGGAGTCTCTTCTGGTGCGTTGGTCATTGATTTCCGAACTCGATCCATGGATGCAAGCCGTAGCCGGCCTGGCCCTGCTGGCGCTGCTGGCCATTGCCAGCCGCTACCTCGCGCAGTTCGTGCTGCAGCGCGTGGTGCGCCGCGTGCGCCTGGGCCTGGCGGCCAACTGGACCGACATCCTGCTGCATGACAAGGTGCTGCGCCGGCTCACGCAGACCGTGCCCTGGCTGGTGGTGCAGATCGGCATGGCCGACGTGCCGCATCTGCCGGCGCGGCTGCATGGGCTGCTGCTGAACCTGGCGGTCGCGGTGAGCATCGTGATGCTGCTGCGCACCTTCAATGCGCTGCTCGACGCCATGAACGAGACCCACGACCGCAAGGAGCGGCGCAAGGATTCGACGCATTCGATCAAGAGCTATGTGCAGCTGGGCAAGCTGCTGGCGATCCTGGTGGCCATCGTGCTGGTGCTGGCGACCATGCTGGACCGGTCCCCGCTGCTGCTGCTGTCGGGCCTGGGCGCGCTGTCGGCGGTGCTGATGCTGGTCTTCAAGGACACCATCCTCTCGTTCACCGCGGGCGTGCAGCTGGGCTCCAACGACATGATCCGCGTGGGCGACTGGGTCGAGATGCCCCAGGTCGGCGCCGACGGTTTCGTGATCGACATCGCGCTGAACATCGTCAAGGTGCAGAACTGGGACAAGACCATTACCACCATCCCCACCTGGAAGCTGATGAGCGACAGCTTCAAGAACTGGCGCGGCATGTCGCAGTCGGGCGTGCGCCGCATCCGGCGCGCGCTGCGCATCGATGCCGACACCATCCGCGTGCTGGACGAGGCCCAGCTCGAGCAGCTGTCGCGCATCGCGCTGCTGAAAGACTATGTGGCGGCCAAGCGGGCCCAGGCCGCGGCGCTGCCGGCTTCTGCCATGGCGCAGTCCGCGCCCTTCCACCCGCTGCAGCTCACCAACCTGGAGCTGCTGCGCGCCTACGCGTATGCCTATCTGAACGTGCACCCGGGCATCCAGCATGACACCTATCTGCTGGCGCGCACGCTGGAGCCGACCACCGAGGGCGTGCCGCTGGAGCTGTACTGCTATACCTCTACCTCGGTCTGGGTCGAGTATGAAAACATCCAGGGCAGCATCTTCGACCACCTGATCGGCGTGCTGCCGGAGTTCGGCCTGAGGCTGTACCAGCGGCCTTCGGGCAGCGATGTGCTCTCGGGCCTGGGGCCGCTGGCACAGGGCCGCGGCCCGCGCGCAGCGCAGAACTAGCGCCCGGGAGCGGCCTGAGGCGGCGTTTCAGGCGCGGCCACGAAGCCAATGCGCGCCAGCCCGGCCGCATTGGCCCAGCCCATCACCGCCACAACGCGGCCGTAGGGCACATCGGCATCGGCACGCAGTTGCAGCTCGGCATCGGGATGGGCCGCCGCCAGCGCCGCCAGGCGCGCGCGCAGCGCGGCATCGTCCAGCGCTTCGCCATCGATCGACAGGCCGCCGCGCGCATCGACCTCCAGCGCCAGCGCCTGCTGCGGCGCCTGCGGCGTGACCGGGGACGTGCCCTGGGCCTGGGGCAATTGCACGCGCAGCGCCGCCGCCAGTACCGGCGCGGCAAGAATCAGGATGACCACCAGCACCAGCATCACATCCACCAGCGGCGTGACGTTGATGCCGCTCAAGGGCTCGGGCCGAGCGGCGCTGCGGTGGTCGAAGCGGCCGAATGCCATGGCGCGGCAACCGCTATCAGGCCATCGCGGCGGACGGCGCGCCGTCGCCAAACATGGCCTGCAGATCATGCGCAAAGCCTTCGAGTTCGGCTTCGATGCGGCCGGCGCTGCGGCCCTGCAGGTTGTAGCCCAGCACTGCGGGAATGGCCACGGCCAGGCCCGCAGCCGTCATGACCAGCGCTTCGCCCACGGGCGCGGCAAGCTGCGCGATGCCGATGCTCTGGCTGTCGGCCAGCAGGCTCAGCGCATGGTGGATGCCCCACACGGTGCCGAGCAAGCCCACGAACGGCGCCAGCGTGCCTATCGAAGCCAGCAGCACCTGGCCCCATTGCAGCGGGCCGCTGGCGGATTGCAGCGCGGCGCGCAGACCGCGCGTGAGTTGTGCGGACGCTGCCCCCTGCTGCGCCAGCGGGCGGACCGCTGCGGCAGGCATGCGCTGCGCTTGCAGCGCATCGACCAGCGGCAGCACCAGGCCGCGGCCATCGATGGCCGCGACCCGGTTGCGCGCCGTGGCCAGGTCATCGGCCTGCCAGAACGCGGCCACGCAACGCGGCACCTGGCGCCGGCTGCGCGCCAGCAGCCAGCCCTTGTAGAGCATGACGACCCAACTGGCCACCGACAGCGCCAGCAGCAGCAAGGCCGTGGCCTGCGTGACCGCGTCGCCTTGCGCAAGCCAGTGCCAGCGTTCCATGGGCAGGTTCAGCGCAGACCCAGCACGTCGAACATGTCGAACATGCCCTGGGGCTTGTCGGCCAGGAAGCGCACGGCGCGCAGGCTGCCCTGGGCATAGGTTTCGCGGCTCGAGGATTTGTGCGTGATCTCGATGCGCTCGCCGGTGCCGGCAAACAGCACCGTGTGGTCGCCGACGATGTCGCCGCCGCGCACCGTGGCGAAGCCGATCGACGAAGGATCGCGCGCGCCGGTATGGCCGTAGCGCTCGTAGACCGCGCATTCGGCCAGGTCGCGGCCCAGCGCATCGGCAATGACTTCGCCCATTTTCAGCGCCGTGCCCGAGGGCGCATCGACCTTGTGGCGGTGGTGGGCCTCGATGATTTCAATGTCGTAGCCCGTGGACAGCGCGCGCGCCGCCATTTCCAAGAGCTTGAGCGTGACGTTGACGCCCACGCTCATGTTGGGCGCCAGCATGACCGCGACCTGTTTCGCGCCTTCGGCCAGTGCCTGCTTCTGTTCGTCGCTGAAGCCGGTGGTGCCGATGACCAGCTTCACGCCCAGCGCCTGGCAGGCCGCGAGATGGGCCAGCGTGCCTTCGGGGCGTGTGAAGTCGATCAGCACCTGGGCCTCGGCCAGGCCGAGCTGCAGGTCGGAAGTGATGACAACGCCGCTGTTGCTGCCAAGGAAAGCCGTGGCATCGATGCCCAGTGCCGGGCTGCCGGGCACATCCAGCGCGCCGGCCAGCACGCAGTCGTCGCTGTTGTGGATGGCTTCGATCAGCATGCGGCCCATGCGGCCGGACGCGCCGGCAACGGCAACGCGGTGGCGCCCGGGGGCGAGCGAGAGGTTCTCGGTCATTGGTGGTAATCCTGGGAAAGCAGCCGGGCACGCCATGGGCGCGGCGCCGGCAAGAAATTCAGCGGCCTGGCGCTTCGAGCGGCGGGTACTGCTTGGAGGCGTCGGCAGGAGGCAGCGCTTCGGCCTCCGCCGGCGACTGCGCCGGCGCGGGGAAGCGCGCGAGCTGCTCGGGCGTGGCGGCGAGCACCGGCACCTTGCCGCCGGCGCGCTTCGAGCCCAGCGTGGCAACGAAGTCGGCCTCGGAAGGCATCTCGTCGCCTTCATGGCGCACCAGGCGGTCGCCTTCGAAGAACACCGTCAGCTTGCGGGTCTGGATCTCGACGTCCTTGCGTTTGAGCGTGAACACATATTCCCAGCGGTCGGCATGGAACACGCTGGTCACCAGCGGCGTGCCGAGGATGTCGCGCACCTGCTGGCGGCTCATGCCGGGCGCGAGCGCCTCGACCTGTTCGCGGGACACGAAATTGCCCTGGACCACTTCGACCTTGTAAGGAGTGACAGCGCTCGCAGCGCTGGCGATGCGTTGGCTCGCGTTGTCAAGGCTGCCACAGGCAGCCAGGACGGCAGCGACCACCAAAGTCAGCGCCAGACGGGCACTGCAACGGGCTTGGACATGCATGGGTATGGCTTAGGGGATATGATTCAAATCATTGTAGCGGCTGGTCCTTCCAGTCCTCGGCATTCTCCCCACCCTCGGTGCGAGGGCCATTTCCGTTGACTGTGCTGCGCCGGTGCCTGATGCGCCCGCAGGCACTCCCGAAAGACCCTGTCATGACGAATATCGACGAACTCAAAAGCACGGGCCTCAAGGCCACCCTGCCCCGCCTGAAGATCCTGGAGATCTTCCAGAAGGGCACGCAACGCCACATGACGGCCGAAGATGTCTTTCGCGTGCTGCTCGACGAGCGCTCGGACATCGGCCTGGCCACGGTCTACCGTGTCCTCACGCAGTTCGAACAGGCGGGCATCCTGATCCGCAGCAATTTCGAAAGCGCCAAGGCGGTCTACGAACTCAACGAAGGCCACCACCACGACCACTTCATCTGCACGGTTTGCGGCAAGGTCGAGGAGTTCTACGACGCCGAAATCGAAAAGCGCCAGGTGCAGATCGCCAAGTCCAAGGGCTGGGTCATCCATGACCACGCGATGTCGCTGTATGGACAGTGCACCACCTGCGCCAAAACCGCTAGCGCCCACCGCTGAAACAACAGCACACAAAAAAGGCGCCTCGGCGCCTTTTTTGTTTCATTCCTTTTCCATCGCACGGCGGTGCCGGTCAATGAACTCCTGATAGGTATCGATGCCCCGCAACTGCAGGATGGTGTTGCGCACCGCGGCTTCGACCAGCACGGCAATGTTGCGCCCGGCCACCACCTGGATCACGGCCTTGAGCACGGGCACGCCCAGCACATCCTGGGTCAGCGGCTCATAAGGCATGCGCTCGTATTCGCGCTCCAGTGTTTCCTTGCGCACCAGATGCACGATCAGCTTCAGGCGCATCTTGCGCCGCACTGCGGTCTCGCCAAAGATCGCGCGGATGTCGAGCAGGCCGATGCCGCGCACTTCCAGCAGGTTCTGCAGCAGCTCGGGGCACTTGCCTTCGATCGTCGCCTGGTTGATGCGGTAGAGGTCGACCGCATCATCGGCCACCAGGCCGTTGCCGCGCGAGATCAGCTCCAGCCCCAGCTCGCTCTTGCCCAGCCCCGACTCGCCCGTGATCAGCACGCCCATGCCCAGGATGTCCATGAACACGCCATGCATGGTGGTGCGGTCGGCAAAGTGCTTCGACAGGTAGGCGCGCAGCACATCGATCACGAATGCCGCGGCCTCATCGGTCGAGAACATCGGAATCTGCGCTTCCTCGCACATGGACAGCAGCTCGGGCGGGGCGACCTGGCCGTCGGCCAGCACCAGCACCGGCGGCTGCAGCGTCACGATGCGCGCTACACGGCGCTGGCAGTCCAGCGAGGTCGACTTGCAGAGATAGGCGATCTCGCGCTCGCCCAGCACCTGCAGGCGGTAGGGATGGATGTAGTTGAGGTAACCCACCAGGTCGGCGCCCGAACGCGCCGAACGCACGGCCATTTCATCGAAGCGCCGCTCCGAGGCGCCCAGCCCCGCCACCCATTCCCAGCGCAGCGATGCACGGAACGCCTGGAACAGCAGGTCGGCGCTGATGGCGTTGGGTCGCATGGAGACGGGGGCTCAGCGGTCAGGACAGCGGAGCGGCCGTCGATTGCCAGCGCTCGAGCATCTCGTGCAGCAGTTCGGCGTCGTCGCAGGCCTTGATCTTCTCGCGCAGCGCGGTGTCGCTGAGCAGCTCGGCAATCTCGGACAGGATCTCGAGATGCTTTTGCGTGGCCGCTTCGGGCACCAGCAGGAAGATCAGCAGGCCCACCGGTTGCTCGTCGGGTGCATCGAAGCCGATCGGGTTGGCCAGCTGGAATACCGCCGCCATCGGCGACTTCAATCCCTTGATGCGGCCATGGGGAATGGCAACGCCATGGCCCAGACCGGTCGAGCCCAGGCGCTCGCGCGCAAACAGGCTGTCGGTGATCAGCGCGCGCGACAAGCCATGCAGGCTCTCGAACAACAGCCCGGCTTCTTCGAAAGCGCGTTTCTTGCTGGTGGCGTCAACGCTCACGAGGACTTGAGCGGCGGGCAGGATGGAGGCTAGACGGTTCATGGTGTTAAGGAGGAATTATGCACGCTCCGCCTTGATAGTGCCGGGAATACCCGAGGGACACGAAAAAGCCGCCTGGCGGCGGCTTTTGCGGTCAGATGGCATCCATAGTTCGCCATCGTGTCGTGGCGAAGTGCAAATCAGGCCAGTGACAGCACCATGGCATCGCGCTTCGGGGTATCGAAACGGCCGGATTGCAGGCGCGTCTTGTGTTCCACCACCTTGCGGTCGAGCTTGTCGACCAGGCAGTCGACCGCAGCATACAGATCGAAGTGTGCGCTCTGGGCGAACAGGTCGCTGCCCTTGACCCGCACGGTGCATTCCGCACGCTGGCGTTTTTCCTTTTCCTTTTGTTTCTCGACGGTCAGCAGAACCTTGACATCCACCACCTGATCGAAGTGCCGAAGTATCCGCTCCAGCTTGCTCACTACATAGTTGCGCAGCGCTGGGGTCACCTCCAGGTGGTGACCACTGATAATCAAATTCATACGAAAGCCTCCTTGCCCAAGGTAAAGAAAGCCCCTGCCGGCAACAGAGTCACTGGCTAGGCTCGCAAGCTGGAATGCGCATTCGTCGCTTGGTTTCACTATGCGCCCGGCACCATCCAAATGCAATGCGATAACGGCATTCCGCAGTAGGTTTTGCGGAGAGCTTCGCCAAGCAGCGCAAAACCACGCACAATCATTGGAGTTGATGCAGCATGCCCGGGCAGCGGGCACGGGGCCGGCGCCGGGCCTTAAAATCCTGCCAGGTAAGGGTCCCGCACCCTGCCCAGGTCTCGACCGCAACCATTCGTACCCATGAACCAGCCCAGCCTTTCCGCCCTGCACACCTCTGCCCTGACTTCGCTGCCCCTGCTGGCGCGCGGCAAGGTCCGTGACAATTACGCCGTGGGCGACGACCGCATCCTGATGGTGGCCAGCGACCGCCTCTCGGCCTTTGACGTCATCATGGGCGAACCCATTCCCGGCAAAGGCGTGCTGCTGACGCAGATGGCGCTGTTCTGGTTCGACAAGCTGGGCCATATCTGCCCGAACCACCTGACCGGCGAAGCGCCCGAAAGCGTGGTGACGCCGGCCGAGCTGCCCCAGGTGCAAGGCCGTTCGATGCTGGTCAAGCGCCTCAAGCCGATCCTGGTCGAGGCCGTGGTCCGCGGCTATCTGGCAGGCAGCGGCTGGAAGGAATACCAGGAAACCCAGTCGGTCTGCGGCGTGCCGCTGCCCGCGGGCCTGACCAACGCCGCCAAGCTGCCCGAGCCGATCTACACCCCGGCCGCCAAGGCCGAGATGGGCGACCACGACGAGAACATCACGTTCGAGCGCACGGTCGAGATGGTCGGTGAAGAACTGGCGACACGCATCCGCGACCTGAGCATCCAGATCTACCGCGAAGCCGCGGCCATCGCGCTGACCAAGGGCATGATCATTGCCGACACCAAGTTCGAATTCGGCCTCACGGACGACGGCGAACTGGTGCTGATGGACGAAGTGCTGACCCCCGACAGCTCGCGCTACTGGCCCGTCGAAGGCTACGCCGCGGCGCTGGCCGCCGGCGAAAATCCGCCAAGCTACGACAAGCAGTTCGTGCGCGACTGGCTCGAGCAGGCCAAGGTCAACGGCAAGGCCTGGGACAAGACCGCTCCGGCGCCGCGCCTGCCGCAGGACGTGATCAACAAGACCGCGGCAAAATACCGCGAAGCGCTGGATCGCCTGACGGCTTGATTCTTCCTGCGCGTCTCACTGAACCGGCCCTAGTGGCCGGTTTTGCTTTTGTGGCTTGTTTCCCCGCCAGCGCTAGCTGCGAGCGCCCCGGGCGCTCAGTGGGCGTGTGCGAAGGGCGGCCCGAGCGGCGCCGGGCCGCCCCAAGCCGCGAGCGCCTCCCTCGGGGGGGGCAGCGCAGCTACGCGAAGCGAGCAAGCGTGGGGGGTCAGTTCAACGCCATGCTCAGCTTGCGCCGATAGCTGTTGAGCATGGCCGTGTTTTCATCCTCCTGCTGCGCCGACTTGCCCATCAGTTCGATGCCGCCGGCAGTCTTGCCGGGGACGCTGGCCTCGGCCTTGGGTTTGGGCGGGGTCAGCAGCTCGAGCACGGCCACATACAGCTTGCGCGCCGCGTCCTGGTTCCAGGTCTTGTCGCGCATGATGATTTCCAGCAGTTCGTCCATGGCTTCGGTCCACTGGCCTTCCGCCACCAGCACCCGTGCCTTGTCGAAACGGGCCTCGAAGTCGCGGCGGTTGGCGGCAATCAGCGCATCGAACTCCTCGAGCGGCCAGTTGCCGCGTTCGCTGCTGTCGACGAACTTCAGCGCGTCGAGCCAGCGCGACAGCGCGTCGAAGCGCAGCGCCAGCGGAATGCGCTTGAGCGGCTCGCGCAGCAGCGCTTCGGCCTCTTCGAAGCCGCCGGTGGCGATCAGCAGGCGCAGGTAGTCGAAGCGGGCGTCGTCATTGCCGGGATCGGCAGCCAGCGCGTCGGCCAGCTTTTGCAGCGCCGCGCCGGTGTCGCCCGCCTCGAGCAGCTGCTGGGCTTCATCGACATCGGACTCGGCCGCCATGGCCGCTTCGGAGGGCAGGTGCTTGTCGAGGAACGCGCGCAGCTGGGCCTCGCTTTGCGCGCCCATGAAGCCGTCCACAGGACGGCCGCCCATCATCAGCACGCAGGTCGGCACCGAGCGGATGCCGAACATGCCGGCCAGCTGCTGCTCCTGGTCGGAGTCGATCTTGGCCAGCTTGAAACGGCCGCCATAGTCGGCCTCGAGCTTGTCCAGCAGCGGCCCCAGGGTCTTGCATGGGCCGCACCAGGGCGCCCAGAAGTCCACCAGCACGGGCACTTCCATCGAGGCGGCAACCACCTCGGCTTCAAAATTTTCTATCGTGACATCGATCATGGCTCGAAGCCCTTTGACGGGCTGGTGGATAAGGGAAAAGTAAAATCACGGGTTCCACTTTGGACGGCGGCTGTACAGCCGCCCCGCTCGACATGAAACCCATTCAAATCGGCGTGGTCATGGGCTCCAGCAGCGACTGGGACACCATGCAGCACGCAGTGCAGATTCTCCAGCAATTTGGCATCGCCCATGAAGCGCAGGTCGTCTCGGCGCACCGCATGCCAGACGATATGTTCGCCTATGCCGAAGCTGCGGCAAACCGCGGCCTCAAAGCCATCATTGCCGGCGCGGGCGGTGCGGCCCACCTGCCGGGCATGATTGCCGCCAAGACCACCGTGCCGGTGCTGGGC
Organism: Comamonas antarctica; assembly: GCF_013363755.1. Lineage (NCBI taxonomy): Bacteria > Pseudomonadati > Pseudomonadota > Betaproteobacteria > Burkholderiales > Comamonadaceae > Comamonas > Comamonas antarctica. Next base: position 172,163 of record NZ_CP054840.1, on the reverse strand, counting down.
GTGCCGGTCGCGAGCCGCCATCTGCAAGGTGTCGATTCGCTGCACTCCATCGTACAGATGCCCAAGGGCGTGCCGGTCGCGACGTTTGCCATCGGCCAGGCCGGCGCCGCGAACGCCGCGCTGTTTGCGGTGGCGCTGCTGGCCAGCGAGGACCCTGCCCTGCGCGCAAAGCTCGAAGCCTTCCGCGCCGAGCAGACGGCGGCGGCACGCGCCATGACGCTGCCCCCGGTGGCGGCATGAGTGCGGCCGGCGTAATGAATGCCCCCATCCTGCCCGGCGCCACGCTGGGCGTGCTCGGCGGCGGCCAGCTCGGACGCATGTTCGTGCATGCGGCGCAGTCCATGGGCTACTTCACGGCCGTGCTGGATGCCGACGCAACCAGCCCCGCGGGCCTGGTCAGCCACCGCCATATACGCACCGGCTACGAAGACCCGCAGGGCCTGGCCGAACTGGCGCGGCTTTGCGCTGCCGTGACCACCGAATTCGAGAACGTGCCCGCGGCCGCGCTGCAGACGCTGGCGCTGACGCGTCCGGTGGCCCCCGCCGGCGAGGCCGTGGCCATTGCTCAGGACCGCGCCGCCGAGAAGGCGCATTTCGTGCGCTGCGGCGTGCCCTGCGCGCCCTATGCCGAAATCACCACGCCGGCGCAGCTTGCGGCGGTCGATGCGAGCCTGCTGCCGGGCATCCTGAAGACGGCGCGCATGGGCTATGACGGCAAGGGCCAGGCCCGGGTGCGCACGCCCGCCGAACTGGCCGTCGCCTGGGACGACATGGGCCGCGTGGCCTGCGTGCTCGAGAAGATGCTGCCGCTGGCGCATGAATGCTCGGTGATCGTGGCGCGCGGACGCGACGGCAGCATCGTCAACCTGCCGGTGCAGCGCAACCTGCACCGCGACGGCATCCTGGCCGTGACCGAAGTCCACGCCGGCAATGTGCCCGCCTCGCAGGCCCAGCAAGCCGTGGCCGCGGCGCAGTCGGTCGCGCAAGGTCTCGATTACGTCGGCGTGCTGTGCGTCGAGTTCTTCGTGCTCGAGGACGGCAGCCTGGTGGTCAACGAGATCGCACCGCGCCCGCACAACAGCGGCCACTACAGCCAGAACGCCCTCGATGTCTCGCAGTTCGAGCTGCAGGTGCGCTGCATGACCGGCCTGCCGCTGGTGCAGCCGCGCCAGCACAGCGCCGCCATCATGCTGAACCTGCTGGGCGACCTGTGGTTCAAGGACGGCACGGCCGCCGCGAGCACGCCTGCCTGGGACCAGGTGCTGGCGCTGCCGGGCGTGCATCTGCACCTCTATGGCAAGGCCGAAGCCAAGCCGGCACGCAAGATGGGCCACCTCAACATCACGGCCGCCACGCCCGAGCAGGCGCGTGCCGTGGCGCTGCAGGCAGCCGCCATCCTGGGCATCGCGCCGTTCTGAACAAGACCCCGCAATGATCCTCCCAGGAAACCTGCCCACGGCCATTGACGAGGTCGCGCGCGCGCTGCAGCGCGGCGCGCTGCTGGGCCTGCCGACCGAGACCGTCTACGGGCTGGCTGCCGACGCCGAAAACGATGCCGCCGTGGCCGCGATCTTTGCCGCCAAGGGCCGGCCCAGCAACCACCCGCTGATCGTGCATGTGGCCGATGCCCCCGCCATCACGCGCTTTGCCAAGGAAGTGCCGGTCTTTGCCCAGCAGTTGATCGATGCCTTCTGGCCCGGGCCGCTGACGCTGATCCTGCCGCGCCGCGCCGGCATGGTGGCGGCCGCCACGGGCGGGCAGGACAGCGTGGGACTGCGGTGTCCTTCACATCCGGTTGCACATTCCTTGCTGCAAGCTTGTATGCAATTGCAACCGCCGGTTTGGGGCGTTGCCGCGCCCAGCGCCAACCGCTTCGGCCGCGTGAGCCCGACCACGGCCGCGCATGTGCAAAGCGAGTTCGGCCCGGAACTGCTGGTGCTCGATGGCGGCGAATGCGCCGTGGGCATCGAGTCGACCATCGTCGACTGCACGCGCGGCGTGCCGGTGCTGCTGCGCCCGGGCGCGGTCTCGCGCGATGACATCGAGCGGGCCTGCGGCCTCAAGCCGCTGTCCAAGGACGAACTGCCCGACAACACGCCACGCGCCTCGGGCACGCTGCTCGCGCATTACGCGCCCGACGCGAAGGTGCGGCTCATGGATGCCGCGCAATTGCAGGCCGGCCTGGACCTGCTGGGCGCCGACGCCGCGCATCTGGGGGTGTATGCTCGGAGCCCTTTGCAGGCCGGTGCCGGGGTGGAGCTGCGCCGCATGCCCGAGGATGCTGCGGCCACCGCCCAGGAACTGTTCTCGCAGCTGCGCGAATTCGATGCCGCGGGCGTGCGCCTGCTCTGGATTGAAACCCCGCCCGCCACACCCGCATGGGAAGGCGTGCGCGACCGCCTGCAGCGCGCGGCAGCGGCCTAGTTAAACTCTTGTCCATATCCCTTCTGGAGAATCTCATGGCAGCAAATTGGATGCGTCGGACCGCGTTGGTCACCGCCTGTGCAACGGCGGTACTGCTCGCCGCCTGCGGCTCAAGCACCACGGAATCGGCGCTTTCGCCCAGCCGCTTCATTGCCTTTGGCGACGCCGCCGCCGATGTCGGCCAGAACGGCGCCAGCTACACCGTCAACGACAGTTCGTTGAACAACTGGACCCGCTATGTGGCCGCGCAGTACGGCAAGGAACTCAAGCCCTCGAACCAGGGCGGACTCAGCTACGCTTTCGGCAACGCGCGCATTGCCGCCACGCCCGACGCCGCGGGAAATGCCGCCACCCCCACGGTGGCAGCGCAGATCGACAGCTTCCTGGCTTCGGGCGGCGCGCTGCAGAAGGACGATGTGGTGCTGCTCAGCGCCGGCACCAGCGACCTGATCGTGGGCCTGTCGGCCGTGATCGCGGGCACGCAGACCGCCGCCCAGTACGAAGCTTCGGCCCGCTCGCTGGGCGCGCAGTACGCGGACCAGATCCGCCGCCTGACCAATGCCGGCGCCAAGCACGTCGTGTTCTCCGGCAGCTACGACCTCGGCAAGTCGCGCTGGGCCGTCGAAAAGGTCCAGGTCCCGGCCGCCGAAGCCGCGAGCAAGGCCTTTAACGAAGCGCTGCTGATCGGCGTCAACGACCTGGGCGATTCCGCGCTGTACGTCGACCTGGCCTACTACGTGAACCTCTACACCTACTCGCCCAATTCCTATGGGTTCAACAATGCCACCACGCCGGTCTGCACCTCGGTCGACGCGGGTCCGGGCATCGGCATCGGCGCCGGCGAGATCAATTCCTCGCTGTGCACCACCTCGACGCTGATCGCGGGTGCCAACCAGGACACCTACCTGTTTGCCGACAAGGTCTACCTGACCCCCTCGGCCTACCGCCAGTTCGGTGTGTACGCCTACGACAAGCTGCGCCTGCGCTGGTAATCGGCCACGCCCGGCAAGCAACCGACCTTCGGGTCGGTTTTTTCATTGCCGGGCCACGTTGGCAGTGCCGCAGGCCTGCTTCATTCACCAGAAGCCAGCACGCGCGCAAAGAAACTGCGTGCCGCGAGGTGGCAGAACGGCGGCACCAGCGCGCCGTGGTACAGCAGCAGCGCTGCTGCGGGTCCGCCCTGGGCTGCGGCCGTGGCCTTGGCCAGCGCAAAGCCGGCCTTGACGTCGGCATAGGGATCATTGAATCCGCTGATCGGCGCGTCGACATCGAGCACGCTCAGCATGCCGGGCGGCATGGCCGCGGGCGAGGGCGGCGACCACAGCGCCTGCAGCGCGCCGGTATTCAGGGCGAAGAACACCGTCGGGTCGGCCTGGCCGCCGCACAGCAGCATGGGCCGCCGCGGCACCCAGTCGCGCAGGTCGTTGGCCTTGAGCGCCTGGCGCATCGGATGTCCGGGCATTGCCGCGGGCATGCCGGTCGTGCGCTCGGGCACCAGGCCGTCGGGCCGCAGCGCCGCATCCTCGAGGTAGGCCAGGCGTTGCGCATTGCTCAGCAGCGGATCGGGGCCGAAGCCGAGCGCAAACAACGGCGCCTGGGCCAGCGGCGTGGTCGGCGGCGTGATCGATTCCAGCCCGCGCGCCGGCGGCGTGGTGCTGAACAGCGCGCTCACCGGCAGCCGGCCCTGGCGCCAGAGCTGCGCCAGCGGCACATCGGCCGGCAGCAGCGCGGCCATATGGGGCGCATAACGCGGCGCATAGACTTCGTCCGGCTGGCGGTAGATCCTGCCGTAGGCCTGCTGGTAAGCGGTCACCAGCAGCGGCGTGAACACCGTGCTGCCCAGCGGTACGCGGCCATGGAAGATCGCATCGCCATAGCTGGCCAGCGCATACGGCCCGGACATCGGCGCCGATGCCGTGACATGCAGGCCCGCGGCCTGCAGCGCGCGGTGCGTGGCCAGCGCCACATACCCGCCCTGCGAATTGCCAGACAGCAGCAACTGCCCGCTGTCGCGCGCCTCCAGCGCGGGCAGCGCAACGCGCGCGGCGGTGAGCGCATCGACCATGTCCTTGGACTGCTGGTCGGCCACGAGGTAGGGGTGGTAACCGAGCCGCGAGCGGTCGTAGCCCGCATAGTTGGGCGCCACGACGATATAGCCGTGGGCGGCAAACGTCGCCGCCAGCTGCAGCCCGGCCGCCGCGCCCGGCCGCGTCAGGTCGGAAATCTCGGCCTGGTTGTAGGCGCGCTCTGGATCGGTGCCATGGCCGTAGAGCAGGATCGGGCGTGGACCCGTACAGGCGGCGCCACTGCCGCGCGGCAGCATCAACGCCGCCGTGGCATTGGTCTGCTCGCCGCGGGCTCCCACCGTGGCGTATTCGATCGAATGCACCTGCACGCCGCAGACCGGTGCGCCGGCCTGCGCCAGCAGCTCCCGCCCCGCAGGTGTGGTGCCGAGCCGGGCCTGCAACTCGGGCGCTGACGCATCGAGCGTGCGCGGCGGCGGAGACTGCAGCAGCAGGCCGCGCTGCGTGCCCGGTTGAACCCCGGGTTCATCGTCCTCGCCACCGCAGGCCGCAAGCGCCAGGACCGCCGGGATGACACCCAGCTGCCAGATGGACCTCCAATGCATCCTCATGCCGTACCTCCCTCGTCTGGTGTGATGGGCCAGGCGTGGCGCCGGCCTCGAAACACCTTATCGGGCGGCGAGGTCGCCGGCCACCCATTCCACCAATGCCTCCAAGGTCGGACGTGCGGCCGCCGCGCGCGGGTCGTTGACCAGCGCCACCAGCACATAGCGCCGGCCGCTGGCCGCATGCACGAAGCCGGCAATGGCCGAGGCGTCGCGCAAGGTGCCGGTCTTGAGGTGGGCCTGGCCGCTGGCACGTGCCTGGCTGCGACGCAGCGTGCCATCCACGCCCAGCACCGGCATCGAGGCCAGGAATTCGGGCATCACCGGCGAGGCCCAGGCGAGCTGCAGCATGCGCGCCAGGCCCTGCGCCGTGACCCGCTCCTCGCGGCTCAGGCCCGCGCCGTTCTCCACCACGGGCACGGCCTGAGCGCCGACCCGCTGCTGCCACCACTGGCGCAGCGCGGCCTGCGCGCTGTCCCAGCTCCCCACCCCGCTGCGCTGCCAGCCCATGGTCAGGAAAACCTGCTGCGCCATGACGTTGTTGCTATATTTATTGATATCCCTGACCACCTGGGCGAGGGTTTCCGACTCGATCACCAGCGCCGGCGCGAGCCCGGCCGGCACCCGGCCGTCGCGCACCACGCCGCCGAACTGGCCGCCGAGTTCGCGCCACATGCCTTCGATGGCGCGCGCCGCGAAGCGTGCGCCGTCGACCGGCGCCACCGACCAGTTGCGCTCGCCGCAGGCCGCGGGATAGCTGCCGGCGAAATCCATGCGCCCGGGCAGCTCCAGCGAAGCCTGCAGGCGCGTATGCCAGTCGCCGCAGGGCGTGCCTTCGGGCGCCAGCGGCACGCTGGCCTGCAGTGCCATGCCGGCCAGCGGCGGGTCGTACTGGATGCGCGCCAGGCCCCCCTTCACGTCCGGCAGAAAACCCATCACCAGCGACTTGTAGTTGACCAGCAGTGCATCGGGTGCAACGTTGTAGGGCCGCAACGGCTCGCCATCGAACAGCCCCGGGTCGTGCGCGGCCAGCGCAAAGGCCGAACGGTCGAGAACGATGTCGCCCTCGATGCTCCGCACGCCCATCGCCTGCAGCCGGCGCAGGGCGAGCCACAAGCGCTCCATCACCAGCCGCGGATCGCCCTGGCCCTGGATGTAGAGCGGGCCGCGCAGCACGCCGGCCTGCACCGGTCCGCCAAAGTAAAAGGGCGTGCGCCAGGTGTAGGCCGGGCCCAGCTGGTCGAGCGCCGCAAACGTGGTCACCAGCTTCATGACCGATGCCGGATTCATCGGCCGCTCGGGCTGCCACGACAGGCGCGGCTTGGCACCCCTGGGTTCGGCTTCGACGACCAGCACCGACAGCGCGTCGGCGGGCAGCTGGGCCCGCGCCAGCGCGGCGGTCACGGCCGGCGGCAGGGCCGGGGCCGCGGACGGCGGCAGCGCCTCGGCGGCCAGGACCGCCGGGGCGCACAGCGCCATCGACAAAGGGATGCCCACGAGGGCAAGGAAGCGGGCGCGCAGGCGCGCCGGGACTGACGGCAGAGGCATGCGTCCAGTTTAGGGCCCGGCCGACGGATGCGTGCGCACCGGGCTTTCCCGGCTTGGCGCACAAGCCGCGCCGCGGGCACCGATAATCAAGGACTTGCGCATCTGCGGCCGCCCGGCCGCCGCCCAGCCGCCTCTTCCGGCCCCCTCCATGAACCTGCTTGCCTTCGACACCAGCACCGACATCCTTTGCATTGCCGTCCAGCGCGGCGATGCGCTCTGGCAGCACCGCGGGCCTGGCGGTGCCCAGTCATCGGCCCAGTTGCTGCCGGCCATCCGCCGGCTGATGGACGAAGCCGGTCTCGAGTTCAAGCAACTCGATGCCATCGTCTTCGGCCGCGGCCCGGGATCGTTCACCGGCCTGCGCACCGCCTGCGCCATCGCCCAGGGCCTGGCCTTTGGCGCCGATGTGCCGGTGCTGCCGGTCGACACGCTGCTGGCCGTGGCCGAGACCGCGCGCGCCGAACATGGCTGCACCGAGCTCGTGGCCGTGCTCGATGCGCGCATGAACGAGGTCTATCACGCCGCCTACCGCTGGCACGACGGCGCCTGGCAGTCCGCAGGCGAAGCCGGGGTCTGCGCCCCCGAACTGCTGCAAGTGCCGGCGGGCTGGAGCGTGGCGGGCAATGCCCAGGCCGCCTATGGCGAACGCCTCGCGCCCGAAGCCCGGCACCTCGTGGCGCTGCCGACTTCTGCGGCATTGCTGCGCCTCGCGCCCGCACTGCTCGCAGCCCAGGGCAGCCTGCCGGCGGCCGCGGCCCTGCCTTTGTATATCCGCGATAAAGTCGCGCAGACCACCGCCGAACGTGCCGCCGCACGCCTTGCCGCCACGCCATGAGCCCTGCCCGCCTGCCCGCCGACCAGCAAGCCATCCGCTTCGTGCCGCTGACCGAAGCCTGGCTGGACACGCTGCTGCCTGTGGAACAGCAGGCCTACAGCCATCCCTGGACGCGCGGCAACTTCATCGACGCGCTGGCCGCGGGCTATGAAGCGCAGCTGCTGGTTGATTCGGAGCAGCAGTTGCTGGGCTACTTCGTGGCCATGACGGTGCTCGACGAAGTCCATCTGCTGAACCTCACCGTGGCCCCCGCGCACCAGCACCGGGGCTGGGCCCGCGTCATTCTTGACGGCCTGGCACTGTGGTCGCGCCAGCGCCAGGCCGCCTGGCTGTGGCTTGAAGTGCGCACCAGCAACGCGCGCGCGCGTTCGATCTACGAAAAGCATGGCTTCCAGCAGATTGCCGAGCGCAAGAACTATTACCCGGCGGCCGATGGCCAACGCGAGCACGCCATCATCATGAGCCTCAACCTATGGCCCTGAATCTCGACCTCCGCCAGCGCGCCATGCTGCAGGAAATGGGCATCACGGTCTGGCAACCCGAACCGCGGCCAGAAGCCCCCGAGCCCATGGCCGCGGCCACCGCGGCGCCGCCGCAGCGGCCCGCGCGCGCCGAACCGCCGCCGGCCCAGCCGGCGCCGCGCGCCGCGCCCGCCATGCCCGCCCCGGCCGCGCCCCGTCCCCAGCCTTCGGCAGCTGTCCAGCCCGCCGAAGGCGCTGCGGCCATGGGCTGGCGCCTGCATCCCGCGCGCCCGGTATATGCGCCCTTGGCGGATGCTTCGGCCACGGCCGATGGCGGCTGGCTGATCCTGCTGGAGCATCCCACGGCCCAGGGTGTATCCGCGCCGGCATCCGCTGCGGCGACCGGCACGGCCCTCGAGGGCGATGCCGCGCGCCTGCTGGACAACATGCTGCGCGCGCTGCGCCTGCACCGGCACCCGCGCGTCTGGAGCGCGGCGCTGGAGCGCGAAGGCGCCCAGGCCTCGGCAGCGGCCGCGGACTGTCCGCCGCTCGACGCCGGCCTGCAGGCCATGGTGCAGGAGTTGCAGCCCGCGCGCATCCTGGTGCTGGGCCTGGCCGCGGCACGCGCCGTGCTCGGCCGCAGCGACGCGCTGGGCCGGCTGCGCGCCGAGCCGCACCGCGTGGCGGGCCGCCCCGCCGTGGTCACCTACGATCCCGGCTACCTGCTGCGCGCCGCGCACGCCAAGCCCGCGGCCTGGGCCGACCTGTGCCGAGCCCAGGCGCTCGCACATCCGCCCGAGACACGCTGATGACAACCCGGATAACCGGTGCGCGCAGCCCTCGTGCCGCGCGCCCGGTGCGTCCAATGCCATAATTGCGGACTTCAAGAACAACTGGAGATTGCTCCGTGGAAACCTACCCTAGTTGGTAGCTTTCAACTCCCATTGCGCTGCTGCGGGGGTTGAAAGCAAGACCTCATTCACCGCCGCACGTAAAAAAAGATATGGGAGTGAGCAATGCTCAACATCTTTACGCTGACCAATGGCCGCCTGGTCCAGGGAGAAATCGACTCGCTGGAAGACCTGGCACGGTTTCAGCCCATCTGGGTCGACCTGGAGTCGCCCACGCTCGAGGAAAAGCGCTGGATCAAGCAGCACTACGGCCTGTCGATCCCCGAAGACGCGATGGACGAGGACATCGAGGAATCGGCGCGTTTCTATGAAGAAGACAATGGCGAGCTGCACATCCGCAGCGACTTCCTGATCGACGATGACGACGACCCGCGCTCGGTGCGCGTGGCCTTCATCCTGAACCAGCACAACGCCGAGCTCAAGAGCCGCGGCGTGCTGTTTTCCATCCACGACGAGGACGTGCCGGTGTTCCGCCTGCTGCGCATGCGCGCGCGCCGCGCACCGGGCCTGCTCGAGGATGCGAAGGAAGTGCTGCTCAAGCTGTTCGATGCCGACGCCGAGTACTCGGCCGACACGCTCGAGCGCATCTACGACGCGCTGGAAAAAGTCAGCACCCAGGTGCTGTCCGGCGAGGTCGACGATGCGCGCGCCAGCGACGTGCTGTCGGCCATTGCGCGCCAGGAAGACATGAACTCGCGCATCCGCCGCAACGTGATGGACACGCGCCGCGCGGTAAGCTTCATGATGCGCAGCAAGATGCTCAACGCCGAGCAGTTCGAGGAGGCGCGCCAGATCCTGCGCGACATCGAATCGCTCGACAGCCACACCGCCTTCCTGTTCGAGAAGATCAACTTCCTGATGGATGCGACCGTTGGTTTCATCAACATCAACCAGAACAAGATCATCCGCATCTTCTCGGTGGCCAGCGTCGCGCTGCTGCCGCCGACGCTGGTGGCCAGCGCCTACGGCATGAACTTCAAGTTCATGCCCGAGCTTGAATGGACGCTGGGCTACCCGTTCGCGCTGCTGCTGATGGCGGCCAGCGCGGTCGGTCCCATGCTCTACTTCCGCAAGCGCGGCTGGTTGAAATAGGAAGCACCCCCTGAGCGCCTGCGGCGCTTCCCCCTCTCATCCTTCGGTGGAGGGGGACGGCAGCCTCGGTGCGGGGCGGCCCTTCCTCGCTGCCCCTGACCTGGGACAGGCCAGTTGCATAGATAGCGATCAGCTGGGCAGATGGTATTTCATGTCAGGTGTGAAGAAGCCGCTGCAGGAATCCTGTGAGGATCTGCTGCGCATACCGGCTCGCGACATCGCGCACGAATTCCGTGAAGTCGACCGCGGCGCTGTCGTCGGCGCCATCGGAAATGGTGCGCATCGCGGCAAACGGCACGCCATAGTCGTGGCAGGTCTGCGCCACGGCGGCACCCTCCATCTCCACCGCGAGCACCGCGTGGCCCGCGGCCTCGAGGCGGTGGCGCAACGCCTGCGAAGCCTGGGCGGTGCCGACGAACTGGTCGCCGCTGGCCACCAGCCCATGGTGCGCGCGCAGCGGGTTGCCCACGCAGTCCCGGCTGGCCGCATGCAGCGCCGCGCTCATGCCCGGATTGCAGGCCAGGCGCGCACGGCCATAGCCGGGTAGCTCCCAGCGCGGGAACAGCGGCGAGGCATCGAAATCATGCTGCAGGTATTCGCTGGCGACAACCACATCGCCGACGCGCACGCCCGGGCCCACGCCCCCGGCGACGCCGGTGAAGACAATGCGCGTGGCGCCGAAGCGCTCGATCAGCGCCGCGGCCGTGGTCGCCGCGGCCACCTTGCCTATGCCCGACAGCGCGCAGACCAGTTCATGCTCCACGCCCTGGCCCTGCCAGCGCCCCTGCCAGAACTGCCGGCCGGCGTGCCGCGTGGCGCGCAGGCCATGCAAGCCCTCGACCCAACCCGCCTGCTCTTCGGGCAGGGCACTCAAAATCGCAATCGTCATCTGCTTTTCACGCTGAAAGATAAAACCGCCGCACAGGGCGGCGGTTGCCATTGTGCGGCGATTGCAGGAAGCAGGTGCGGCACGGGCCTATGTCGCTCAGCTGCTGCGCAGCTCGCGGCGCAGGATCTTGCCCACCGGGGTTTTCGGCAGCTCGGTGCGGAATTCAATGATGCGCGGCTGCTTGTAGCCGGTGAGATGCGAGCGGCAGAAGTCGCGCACCGCCTGCTCGGTCAGCGCCGGATCCTTCTTCACGATCACCAGCTTCACCGACTCGCCGGTCTTTTCGTCGGGCACACCGACCACCGCGCATTCGAGCACGCCCGGGCATTTGGCGACCACATCCTCGACTTCGTTGGGGTAGACGTTGAAGCCGCTGACCAGCACCATGTCCTTCTTGCGGTCGACGACCTTGAAGAAGCCGTTTTCATCGATGGTGCCGATGTCGCCGGACTTGAAGAAGCCATCGGCCGTGAAGGCACGCGCGGTTTCATCGGGCAGCTGCCAGTAGCCGGCCATCACTTGCGGTCCCTTGATGGCGATCTCGCCGGGCTGGCCGGGCTGCGTCACATCGTTGCCCGCATCGTCGATCAGCTTCATGTAGGTGCTGGGCAGCGGCACGCCGATGGTGCCGGTGAACCGGCTCACGGTGACCGGGTTGCAGCTGACCGACGGACTGGTTTCCGACAGGCCGTAGCCCTCGCAGATCGCACAGCCGGTCTTCTCGAGCCACAGCTGCGCGACCGCGCTTTGCACCGCCATGCCGCCACCGACCGACACCTTGAGGTGCGTCCAGTCGACGGTGTTGAAGTCCGGGTGGTGGGCCAGGCCGTTGAACAGCGTGCTCACGGCCGGGAAGCTGTGGAAGCGGTGCTTGGACAGTTCGGCCAGCGTGGCCTTGAGGTCGCGCGGATTGGGGATGAGCAAGGTCTTGCCGCCGGTGCGCATCGACAGCATCATGTTCACCGTGAACGCGAAGATATGGTAGAGCGGCAGCGCACAGACGCTGGTCGGCTGCTCGCCGCTCGGGATCTTGTCCATGACCGGCGCATTCCAGGCTTCGGACTGCAGCACGTTGGCGATGATGTTGCGGTGCAGCAGCACCGCGCCCTTGCTCACGCCCGTGGTGCCGCCGGTGTATTGCAGCAGCGCGATGTCGTCGGGCAGCAGCTGGGGCGCCTGGAAAGTGGCCCCCGCGCCCTTGGCCAGCGCATCGTTGAAGCGCACCGCGCCCGGCAGCTGAAATGCCGGCACCATCTTCTTGACCTTGCGCACCACATAGTTCACCAATGCGCCCTTGAACAGGCCCAGCTGGTCGCCCATCGCGCAGAGCACCACATGCTTGACGGCCGTGGCGGCAATGCAGGCCTGCAGCGTGGTGGCGAAGTTCTCGATGATGATGATGGCCTTGGCGCCCGAGTCCCGCAGCTGGTGCTCGAGTTCGCGGGCGGTGTAGAGCGGGTTCACATTGACCACCACGAAGCCCGCGCGCAGCACCGCGGCCACGGCCACCGGATACTGCGGCACGTTGGGCATCATCAGCGCCACGCGGTCGCCTTTGACCAGGCCCAGCCCCTGCAGGTACGCCGCCAGGGCCCGGCTCTGTGCATCGGTCTGGGCGAAGGTCAGTTCCTTGCCCATGAAGCTGTACGCCACCCGGTCGCGGTATTTCGTGAAGGCCTCTTCCATCAGGGCCACCAGCGACGGATATTGCGTCGCGTCGATTTCCGCAGGCACCCCTTGGGGGTATGCGCTCAGCCAGGGACGATCACTCATGGTCTAGAAACCTCCAGTAGTTGTTGCCAATGCTCGAAGCATTGTCAGCCGAGCCCTGGAAGCTCGCAGTCTGTAGTTACCCTAGGACCAAACGCACAGCGCCGCTCAGACCGAACCGGGAAACGGCGGCAGCACCAGCGCACCATCGATGGATGACAGGCTGTCGCGCGCGGCGCTGGCCACGGCCTGCGCCCAGTCGCGCAACTGCCGGCCCTGGCTGCCCTTTTCCGGCTGCAGCAGGCGCTGGTCGGCAAGGATCTGCAGTTCCACCATGCCGCCGTCCTCGGTGGCAAAGCGGTAGCTCAGGTGGCTGTAGGGCAGCTGCGGCAACTGGCGGCGCTGCTCGAGCCAGGCCTGGGTCTCGGGCTTGGTGCGCTTGAGCCACTGCTGGGCCTGCGCGTTGCGCCGCAGGCGCAGGCAATCCATGCGATCGGGGCTGCCTGCGGCCTCGTCGAACATGAGTACATCGAGTTCGCGCGGGCAACTCACGCCCCACGACACGGAACGCCAGAACAGGTTGGAGGCATTGCTGCGCACCAGCACCACCGCCAGAGGCTCCTGTTTTGCGCCTTGCAGCACCAGTGCCCGGCTCTTCAGCGCCACCTGGGCACCGGCGCTGGGCAACGGCGCCCAGGCCTCGTCGGCTGCGCCCAGGTCGGCCCAGGCTCCGGCAGGCAGCGCCAGCTGCGCACGACCTGCGGCGTAATGGCCGGCGGACGGCACGGAGGATGTCTGTGTGGCGCATCCCGCCAAAACCAGCAAGACCCCTGCTCCCAAAAGCGCAAAACGCGCTCCCATTCTCTTCATTGCGAGTCTCCCTGCGCAAGGCACAGGCGCATCGCCTGCCCCATGGATTTTTCAGCCAACCGCCATGCTGCACGCAGGCCGGCAAAAAGGCAACGGATACCCGTCACGCAAATGAAAAAAGCCCCCGGGCTGGAAGGCCAGGAGGCTATTGGATTGGCATGCGCGGTGAGATCAGTTCACGACCTGCTTGAGCGTGCCGTCGGCATACATGCCGGCGATGACCTGCAGGTTGTGGCCCTTGATCTTGCCGGCCTGGCCTTCGCAGCCGAATTCAATGTAGCGCTGCTTGCAGATCTGCTTGGCGGCTTCGCGCGCGGGCTTGAGCCATTCGCGCGCATCGAACTTCTCGGGGTTCTCGAACAGGAACTTGCGCACCGCGCCGGTCATGGCCAGGCGGATGTCGGTGTCGATGTTGATCTTGCGCACGCCGTACTTGATGGCTTCCTGGATTTCCTCGACCGGCACGCCGTAGGTTTCCTTCATGTTGCCGCCGTACTGGCGGATGATGGCCAGCAGTTCCTGGGGCACCGACGACGAGCCGTGCATCACCAGGTGGGTATTGGGCAGGCGGGCGTGGATTTCCTTGACGCGCTGGATCGACAGGATGTCGCCCGTGGGCTTGCGCGTGAACTTGTAGGCGCCGTGGCTGGTGCCGATGGCGATGGCCAGCGCGTCGAGCTGCGTGGCCTTGACGAACTGCGCGGCTTCCTCGGGGTCGGTCAGCATCTGGCTGTGGTCCAGCTTGCCGACGGCGCCGATGCCGTCTTCCTCACCGGCTTCGCCGGTTTCCAGCGAACCCAGGCAGCCGAGTTCGCCCTCGACCGTGACGCCCACGCGGTGCGCCATCTCGACGACCTTGCGCGTCACGTCGACGTTGTAGTCGAACGAAGCCGGGGTCTTGCCGTCTTCCATCAGCGAGCCGTCCATCATCACCGACGAGAAGCCCAGGTCGATCGCGCCCTGGCAGATCGCGGGCGACTGGCCGTGGTCCTGGTGCATGACCAGCGGGATGTGCGGATATTGTTCGACCGCGGCCTGGATCAGGTGCTTGATGAAGGCTTCGCCCGCATACTTGCGCGCGCCGGCGCTGGCTTGCAGGATCACGGGTGCGCCGACCTCATCGGCGGCAGCCATCACCGCCTGGACTTGCTCCAGGTTGTTGACGTTGAAAGCAGGAATGCCATAGCCGTTTTCGGCAGCATGGTCGAGCAGTTCGCGCATCGAGACGAGGGACATGTCGTGGATCCAATTCAGGGTGGTAAACAGCCCGCGCAGCACATTTGCCGTACGCGGCCCACCCGCGCCGCGGCGTGAGTCCGGGCCCAGCGGCGGTAACCGCTGTGTAACCCGGGATTTTAGCCCGACTCAAAAGCCCGCACCAGCACCATCCATGCGCCACTGCACTTACCACCAATCGCTGGTGAATGAGTGAGAACGTTGGAAACTGGCGCAGCCCAGCATGGGGGCGGATGGCCGCCCCGCAGCGAGGAAGGGCCGCCCCTAGGCGGGCCGCCCCCCGCACCGAGGCTGCCGTCCCCCTCCACCGAAGGTTGAGAGGGGGAAGCCGGGGCGGCCCCGCCGCGTAGCGGCTCAGGGGGTGCTTTAGCTTGCCCTGCAGATCTGCAGCATATTGGTGCCGCCGGGCTGGCCCATCGGCAGGCCGCAGGTGATTGCATAGACATCGCCCTGCTGCACGATGCCGCGGGCCTTGAGATGGGCTTCGGCCTGCTCGAGGGCGGTGTCGCGGTCGGCCGAGGTGTCCATCAGCAGCGGGCGCACATTGCGGTACAGCGCCATGCGGCGCTGGGTCTGGACCTTGGGCGTGAGCGCGTAGATGGGGATATGGATGCGCCGGCGGCTCATCCACAGCGCGGTCGAGCCGCTGTCGGTCATGGCCACGAGGGCCTTGGCGCCCAGGTGGTGGGCCGTGAACAGCGCGCCCATGGCAATGCTCTGGTCGATGCGGCCAAAGGTGCGGCCCGTGAAATCGGCGTCGCGCTCGACATCCTCGGCGGCTTCGGCGGCGGTGCAGATGCGCGCCATTTCCTCGACGGTCTCCAGCGGATACTTGCCGGCCGCGGTCTCGGCGCTGAGCATCACGGCATCGGTGCCGTCGAGCACCGCATTGGCGACGTCGCTGACCTCGGCGCGCGTGGGCACCGGGTTGGTGATCATGCTTTCCATCATCTGCGTCGCGGTGATGACCACCTTGTCCATGTCGCGCGCCATGCGGATCATCTTCTTTTGCAGCGCCGGCACGGCAGCATTGCCGACTTCGACCGCCAGATCGCCGCGCGCCACCATGATGCCGTCCGAGACGCGCAGGATGTCTTCCAGATGCGGAATCGCCTCGGCGCGCTCGATCTTGGCAATCAGGCCGGGCTTGTGGCGCCACGGCGTGCCGGCGACGTTGCACAGCTGGCGCGCCATTTCCATGTCGGTGGCGTTCTTCGGGAAGCTCACCGCGACGTAGTCGGCCTGCAGGCCCATCGCGGTCTTGATGTCTTCCATGTCCTTGGCGGTGAGCGCGGGCGCGGTCAGGCCGCCGCCCTGCTTGTTGATGCCCTTGTTGTTGGACAGCTCGCCGCCGAGCTTGACGGTGGTGTGCACCTCCTCGCCCAGCACCGCATTGACGGTCAGCACGATCAGGCCGTCATTGAGCAGCAGCAGGTCGCCGGCCTTGACGTCGCGCGGAAGTTCCTTGTAATCCAGGCCCACGCCCTGCAGGTCGCCGGGTTCGGTGCGCGAGGCATCCAGCACGAAGGGCGCGCCCGCGACCAGCATCACGCGGCCTTCGGCGAACTTGCCGACGCGGATCTTCGGGCCCTGCAGGTCGGCCATGATGGCCACCTCGCGGCCGGCGCGCTGCGCGGCGGCGCGCACCATGGCGGCGCGGTCGATATGGTCCTGCGCCGTGCCATGGCTGAAGTTGAGCCGCACGACGTTGACGCCGGCGCGCACCATCTGTTCCAGCAATTGCGGGTCGCTCGAGGCGGGACCCAGGGTGGCAACAATCTTCGTGGCGCGGGACAAGGGCTTGGTCATGAGGCTTTCGCGAGAGAGGAATCGGAATTCAATTCTCACACGGAAGCAGTTACAAACCGGGTACGAAATTAGCACCCCCACGCTCGCCCACTGCGTGTGGCTCGCTGCCCCTAAGCGGGCCTCCCCCCAGGGGGCCGTCCGCCGCCTTGGGACGGCCCGGCGGCGGCGGCAACCACCACCCTCCCTCACCGCGTGTGGTCGCGCCGGGGGGAGCAGCCCCCCAGTGCCTCCCTACAGCACTGGCCCAATCAACCCATGCGACAGCAGGAAGGTCACCATGTGCGCCAGGATGGCCGCTTCGAGGCCGAAGCGCCAGCACAGGAAGCCGGACAGCAGCCCGTAGACCACCTTGCCCAGCACCACATGCAGCTGCAGCAGGCCGGGCAACGGGCCCAGCAGCCAGTAGGTCAGCAGCCAATGCAGCGCCGCCCAGAGCAGCGCGCACAGCACGATGGCGGTCCAGCCCATGGTCGGCGATGGCGGCAACTTGCCGCCGGCCAAGCGCCAGAGCGCCCAGAACACGCAGGCCAGCAGGCCCCAGCGCACCAGCAGCTCGTTGGTCAGGCTGCCATACAGCAGCTTGGACAGCAGCGGCATGGTGTAGAGCGGTTCGGCGGCCTTGAGGCTTTCGGGCCAGACGATGGCCAGGGTCACCAGGCAGGCGGCGCCGGCCACGCCCCCGGCCACGCCCGGCAGCCAGACGCGGCGGAAAGCTTCGCGCGGCGAGCGACCGGCGATCCAGGTGGTCAGGACCGGCGCCGCCATGCCCACGCGCGGCGCAAGCAGCACACCGATGCCCACCGCCAGCGCCAGCACCATCGACAGCCCCGCCATCTGCAGCAGCGGCAAGTGGCCTGGCAGCGGCGCCAGCGCATGGCTGTAGCGCCAGTCGGGAATGATGGACCAGACCAGGGCCGAGATGCCCGGCATTCCCAGCAGCCAGAGCACCGTGAAAATGCGCCACTGCAGGCGCGGTGGCGCGGAAGTCAGGCTGGAGGCGTCGGGCATGGAGAACAGTCAGGAAGGAAGAAGACGCAGGCTGCCGCGGGCGCCGTGGCTGGCGCGGCTCACGCCAGGTCGCGCATCAGCGCCTCGATCTCGTCGGCCTTGACCGGAACGTCGCGCGTGATCAGCTCGCAGCCCTGCTCGGTGACGATGGCGTCATCCTCGATGCGGATGCCGATGTTGTGGAACGCCTCGGGCACATCGGCGCTGGCGCGCAGATAGAGGCCCGGCTCGATGGTGGTGCACATGCCCGCGCGCAGGATGCGGCTCGGACGCTGGCGCAGGCTTTCCCCCGTGGCCGGATCGCTGCGCGGCGGGGCGGTGTCCTCCGCATTGGGCTCGACATAGCTGCCGCAATCGTGCACGTCCATGCCCAGCCAGTGGCCGGTGCGGTGCATGTAGAACGGGAAATAGGCACGCGTGTCGATCACGTCCTGGGCCGTGCCGACGCGGTCGGCATCGAGGATGCGCAGATCGAGCAGGCCCTGCGCCAGCACCGCGAGCGTCGCGTCGTGCGCATCGCTGAAGCGCGCGCCGGCGCGCGTGGCGGCAATTGCCGCATCCTGGCTGGCCAGCACCAGGTCGTACACCGCGCGCTGCGGGCCGGTGAACTTGCCGTCGGCCGGGAAGGTGCGCGTGATGTCGCTGGCATAGCCATCGAGTTCGCAGCCGGCATCGATCAGCACCAGTTCGCCAGGGCGCACCAGCGCCTTGTCGGCCTGGTAATGCAGCACGCAGGCGTTGGCACCCGCGGCAACGATAGAACCATAAGCCGGATATTGCGAGCCCTGCTGGCGGAATTCATGCAGCAGTTCGGCGTCGAGGTGGTACTCGCGCACCTCCTCGCCCGCGCGCAGCATGCGTGCCGAACGCTGCATGGCACGCACATGCGCCTTGGCGCTGATGCGCGCGGCGCGGCGCATGATGTCCTGCTCGTGTGCATCCTTGACCAGGCGCATCTCGTCCAGCAGCGCACACAGGTCGCCCTGGTGGATCGGCGACTGCACGCCCATGCGCACGCGGTTGCGCACCTGGGCCAGCCAGGTTTCCACCTGAGCGGCCAGCCCGGCGTGGGTGGCAAATGGAAACCACACGCACTCGGTGTTTTCAAGCAGCCGCGGCAGCCGGGCGTTGATGTCGGCGCTGGAGAAGGCCTGGTGGACACCCAGCGTGGCCACGGCCGCCTCGGGACCCAGCCGGTAGCCGTCCCAGATCTCGCGCTCGAGGTCCTTGGGCTGGCAGAACAGCGTGCTCTGCCCATCGCCCTTGAGCACCAGGCACGCGTCGGGCTCGGTGAAACCGGTCAGGTAATAGAAGTAGCTGTCATGCCGGTAAAGGAAATCCGTGTCGCGGTTGCGCTGGCGCAGCGGCGCCGTGGGGATGATGGCCACGGCCTGGGGTCCCAGTTGGGCAGCCAGGCGCGCGCGGCGTTGGGCATAAACAGAGGTCATGCCGGCTATCGTACTGCGCACTTGCTTGCAAATGTATCCCCCGATTTATTGGATTGACCACTATTTGCAATCTTCTCTGCGGTGCGTTCAGTAAGCGCCCCTGTCCTACAGGGGCAGCGAGGTGTTCAACAACTGCAGCCGCTCGGGCGTGCCGACGTCGGTCCAGCGCCCTGAATAGACCGATGCGCCGACCCGGCCCGAGGCCATGGCGCGGCGCAGCAGCGGCCCGAGCGCGGCGCGTACGCCCTGCGGATTGCCGGCCGGAATATCGCACCAAGGGGTGGCAAACAGCTCGGCACGCAGCAGTGCGATGGTGCTGTAGGTCCAGCGCGGGCGCGGATCGCCGGCGGGCAGATCGAGCGCCAGGCCTTCGGCGCTGAGACCGAAGTCGCCCAGTGGATGGTGCTCGGGGTTGGGCACCAGCCACAGATGCGCCAGCTGCTCGCTGGCGGCGAACGCCGCGGCTGCGGCAGCATCGAACGTGAAATCGGGCGCGAACACATCGCCCGCGGCCAGCCAGAACACCGGCCCGAGCTGCGGCAGCGCGCGCGCGATGCCGCCCGCGGTTTCCAGCGCCGATCCCTGGCCCGACGGATCTTCATCCGAATAAGCCAGCGGCAGGGCCGCACCCGCGGCCTCGAACACCGAACCCAGGCGCGCGGGAATCTGCGCGCCAAGCCAGCCGGTATTGATCACCGCGCGCGGCACGCCGGCCGCCGCCAGCGCCTGCAGATGCCATTGCAGCAGCGGCTGCCCCTGCACTTCGAGCAGCGGCTTGGGGCAATGGTCGGTGAGCGGGCGCATGCGCTCGCCGCGGCCTGCGGCCAGCAGCATTGCCGGCGGCTGGAGCAGCGCCGATGGCGCGAAAACAGGGGCAGAAGACATGCGCGGGGAACTCCGAAAAAGGCAGGCTGGCCAGGGGTTTGACCATGGGCTGCACTGTAGTGCATTGCCCCGCGTTGCCGGGCAAAACCAGCCGCCGCTTAAAATGCCGGGCTTCCCCTGACAAATACTCTCCTTTTTGGAGCGCCCAGATGGCCAACACTCAACAAATGGCGAATGCAATCCGTGCACTCGCAATGGATGCCGTTCAACAAGCCAACTCCGGTCATCCCGGCGCCCCGATGGGCATGGCCGACATGGCCGTGGCTCTGTGGAGCCGCCACCTGCAGCACAACCCGGTCAACCCGCACTGGGCCGACCGCGACCGTTTCATCCTGTCGAACGGCCATGGCTCGATGCTGATCTATGCGCTGCTGCACCTCACCGGCTACGACCTGCCGATGTCCGAGCTGAAGAACTTCCGCCAGCTGCACAGCAAGACTGCCGGCCACCCCGAAGTGGGCATCACCCCCGGTGTCGAAACCACCACCGGCCCGCTGGGCCAGGGCATCACCAATGCCGTCGGCTTCGCGCTGGCCGAGAAGCTGCTGGCTTCGGAGTTCAACCGCAAGGGACACGAGATCGTCAACCACCACACCTATGTGTTCATGGGTGACGGCTGCCTGATGGAAGGCATCTCGCACGAAGCCGCCGCGCTCGCCGGTGCCTGGAAGCTCAACAAGCTGATCGCGCTGTACGACGACAACGGCATCTCCATCGACGGCCAGGTCGCGCCCTGGTTCATCGACAACACCGCCCAGCGTTTCGAAGCCTACGGCTGGAACGTGGTCGGCCCGGTCGACGGCCATGACGTCGACGCCATCGACGCCGCCATTGCGCACGCCAAGCAAAGCGCCACCAAGCCCACGCTGGTGATCTGCAAGACCAGCATCGGCAAGGGCTCGCCCAACCGCCAGGACACCGCCAAGGCCCACGGCGAACCCCTGGGCGGCGAGGAAATCGGCCTGACGCGCGCCGCGCTGGGCTGGACGCACACGCCGTTCGAGATTCCGGCCGACGTCTACGGCGACTGGGACGCCAAGTCCACCGGCGCCAAGACCGAAGCCGCCTGGAACAAGAAGTTCGCGTCGTACGCCAAGGCCTTCCCCGAACTCGCCTCCGAGTTCACGCGCCGCATGGCGGGCGACCTGCCGAAGAACTTCGCCCAGGTCGCGGTCAACACCGTGGTCGACACCATCGCCAAGGGCGAGACCGTGGCCAGCCGCAAGGCCAGCCAGATGGCGCTCGAAGCCTTCACCGCGGCCCTGCCCGAAATGCTGGGCGGCTCGGCCGATCTGACCGGCTCGAACCTCACCAACACCAAGAGCACGCCAGCGCTGCGCTTCGACGAAGCCGGCGCCGTGGTGAAGAACGAATACGGCGTGGGCGGCCGCCACATCAACTACGGCGTGCGCGAGTTCGGCATGGCGGCGATCATGAACGGCATCGCGCTGCACGGCGGTTTCATTCCTTACGCCGGCACCTTCCTGACGTTCAGCGACTACAGCCGCAACGCCATCCGCATGGCCGCGCTGATGAAGCAGCGCGTGATCCACGTGTTCACGCACGACTCCATCGGCCTGGGTGAAGACGGCCCGACGCACCAGTCGATCGAGCACGCCGCCAGCCTGCGCCTGATCCCCGGCCTCGACGTGTGGCGCCCCGCCGACACCACCGAAACCGCTGTCGCCTGGAGCGCCGCGCTGTCGCAGCGCGACAAGCCCACGGCCCTGCTGCTGAGCCGCCAGAACCTGGCCTATGCGCACAAGCGCGACGC
This sequence comes from Comamonas antarctica, assembly GCF_013363755.1. Lineage (NCBI taxonomy): Bacteria > Pseudomonadati > Pseudomonadota > Betaproteobacteria > Burkholderiales > Comamonadaceae > Comamonas > Comamonas antarctica. The sequence goes on along the minus strand of NZ_CP054840.1, from coordinate 150,634 downwards.
CGGCGACATCAGCCGCGGCGCCTATGTGCTCAGCGAACCCGCCGACATCGGCCTCAAGCAGGCCGCCCAGGCCGTGATCATCGCCACCGGCTCGGAAGTGCAGCTGGCCCTGGCCGCGCAGAAGCTGCTGGCCATCAAGAAGATCGCCGTGCGCGTGGTCTCCATGCCCAGCACCACGAGCTTCGACCGCGAAGACGTCAAGTACAAGACCAAGGTGCTGCCCGCCAACCTGCCGCGCATCGCGGTGGAAATGGGCGTGACCGACTTCTGGTGGAAGTACGGCTGCGCGGCCGTGGTCGGCATCGACACTTACGGCGAATCGGCGCCGGCCAACGTGCTGTTCAAGCACTTCGGCTTCACCGAGGACAATGTCGCCGCCACGGTCCAGGCCGTGCTGCGCCAGCAGAAGAAAAAGTAAGCAGGTTTCGTCATTTCACTTCAAGAGGCAAATATGACCATCAAAGTAGGTATCAACGGGTTCGGCCGCATCGGCCGCATGGTGTTCCGCGCAGCGGTGCAGAACTTCGGCAGCGACATTGAAATCGTGGCCATCAACGACCTGCTGGAACCCGACTACCTGGCTTACATGCTCAAGTACGACAGCGTGCATGGCCGCTTCCAGGGCACCGTGGCCGTCGAAGGCAACACCCTGGTGGTCAATGGCAAGTCGATCCGCCTGACGCAGGAACGCGACCCTGCGGCCCTGAAGTGGAACGAAGTCGGCGCCGACATCGTGATCGAAGCCACGGGCCTGTTCCTGACCAAGGAAACCGCACAGAAGCACATCGACGCAGGCGCGAAGAAGGTGATCATGTCGGCTCCTTCCAAGGACGACACCCCGATGTTCGTGTTCGGCGTGAACTGCAAGACCTACGCCGGCGAAGCCATCATCTCCAACGCTTCGTGCACCACCAACTGCCTGGCCCCCGTGGCCAAGGTGCTCAACGACAAGTGGGGCATCAAGCGCGGCCTGATGACCACGGTGCACGCCGCCACGGCGACGCAAAAGACCGTCGACGGCCCGTCGAACAAGGACTGGCGCGGCGGCCGCGGCATCCTGGAAAACATCATTCCCTCGAGCACGGGCGCGGCCAAGGCCGTGGGCGTGGTGATTCCCGAGCTGAACAAGAAGCTCACGGGCATGTCCTTCCGCGTGCCGACCTCCGACGTGTCGGTGGTCGACCTGACGGTGGAACTCAACAGCGAAGCCTCGTACGCCGAGATCTGCGCTGAAATGAAGGCCCAGTCCGAAGGCGCGCTCAAGGGCGTGCTGGGCTACACCGAGGACAAGGTGGTGGCCACCGACTTCCGCGGCGAGTCCTGCACCTCGGTGTTCGACGCCGAAGCCGGCATTGCGCTGGACAAGACCTTCGTCAAGGTCGTGAGCTGGTACGACAACGAATGGGGCTACTCGAACAAGTGCCTGGAAATGGTGCGTGTTGTAGCAGCCAAGTAAGCAGGTTCTGCGCTGACGAGCGCAGGGTGACTGTAGAGCGCCAGTTCCGCAAGGGCTGGCGCTTTTTTCTTGCCTGACGCTCAAGCATGAAATCCTCATAACTTCATGCGAAAGAATGCGTTGGCCGCATAAGCATGGGTCCCTAGACTGGCTGATTCACAGGCGCCTGCGCCTGACGTTCACACCGCCTTTCTCATCCCATGCATCTGCCTGCCCTGACCCGCCGCCGCCTTCTGGCCTCCACCGCCCTTGCCTGGGGCCTCGCTGCCAGCGGCCTGGCCCAGGCCGCCGACCGCACCATCCATATCGTCGTGCCGTTTGGCGCGGGCGCTGTGCAAGACACCGTGCTGCGCGCATTCAGCAATGAACTGGGCCAGGCGCTGCAGGCGAGCATCGTGATTGAGAACAAGCCCGGCGCGGGCGGCACGCTGGGCACGCAGGGCGTGGCGCGCGCCAAGCCCGACGGCAACACGCTGGTCATGGCCGCGGCAAGCCACAACTTCACGGGCCACATGTACCCGCGGCTGGGATTTCACCCGGTCAATGATTTCGAGCCCGTGGCGCTGGTCGCCTCGTCGGGCTATGTGATTGCCGCGCCTGCGGGCCAGGCACGCAATCTGGCGCAATGGGTGGCGGCTGCCAAGGCCAGCCCCACGCCCTGGAACTACGCTTCGGCCGGCAATGGCAGCGCCTCGCATCTGGGCATGGCGTCGTTCCTGGCACAAGCCAAGCTCGAGCAGCAGCACATTCCCTATAAATCCACAGGCGACGCCGTGCGTGAACTGCTGGCCGGCCGCGTCCAGGGCGTGACGGCAGCGACCACCGGGCTGATTGCCTTCAAAGACGATCCGCGCGTGCAGCTGCTGGCCTACACCGGACCGAAGCGCTCGCCCTTCCTGCCCGACCTGCCCACGGTCGCGGAATCGGGTTTCCCGGGCTTTCAGTTCGACACCTGGTACGGACTGCTGGCACCGGCCGGTACGCCGGCAGCCGAAATCGGCAAGCTCAACGCCGCGGTCAACAAGGTGCTGGCCGATCCCGTGGTGCAGGAGCGCGTGCGCAAGCTGGGCGCGGAAACCGCCACCGACACGCCCGCAGGCTTCAAGGCGCTGCTGGCCAAGGACTGGGTGACGGCGGGGAACGTGGTGAAGGTTTCAGGCGCGCGCGTGGAGTAAGGACCGCGGGCCCCTGAAATCCTGCGCCGGGGCCGGCCCGCAAAGGGCCGGGCCCGGCCTCAAAGTTGGATCGTCTTGTGCTCGCCCATGCCCTTGGGCGGTTCGCCAGTGATGGCGGCCTTGGCCATCTTGAACAGCTGGACCAGCTGGTTTTCCTTGACGTCCCAGTACTCGGCCGAGGACACGGGCGCTACCAGCACCGTCAGGTCGGGGTCTTCGACACCGCCCGGGAACCAGGCCTGGGCCGCAGTGGACCAGAGCTTTTCCTTCAGCGCGCGGTCTTCGCTCAGATGCGCGGCGCTGCTGACCGACACATAGCTGTCTTCGCCCGGATCGGCAAAGCTGATCTGGATCTGGTTGTCCTTGGTCACGCATTGCGCCAGATCGGTTTTCTTGTCCAGCAGGAAATAGAAGCTCACATGCTCGTCCATGCCTTCCTTGTTGGCCATGGTCATGGGGCAGGCATGCAGTGCGCCGTCGGGGTGGCGGTGGGTGATCATTGCGAAGCGGATTCCCTTGACCAGTTTCCAAAGGGTTTCGCGTGGATTGTTGTCGGCCATGTGCATCTCCTGGTGAACGCTTGAAAGGGTGATGCACCGACTCTATTCATCCTCCCGCGCGGGGTCTGTCGGAGAACGGCCCCTGCGCTTGTCCCGGCCGCGCAGCCATGAAAAAAGCCCCTTGCGGGGCTTTGCGGGGTGGTGCGGAGAGCATGGCGGCCTCACGCGGAGGCGGCAGCGGTGTTGGCATCGGAATGGAGCAGCTCGATATCACCCTGGCTCACATACAGCTCGAATTCGTCCTTGGCCAGGGTCACGGTGATGGGCTGACCTTCGGATTCCCACGACAGCACCAGGCTGGCGATGGCGGTGGCGACATCCACCGTCTGCCCCGCGGGAATGTCCTCGAGCGGGCCGTCGCCAACGCGGTGCTGCACACGACCCTTGATGCGGGCCTGGAATTTCTCGGGATAAGCGGCGCGAGGCTCAGTGCTGGGAGTGGTCATGTAAATCTCCTGAAAGATGGAAAAGCGCTGGGTCCGCGGACAAGGCACCGATAAGCCAGAGTCTGCCAGCGCGGCAGCAGGCCCGGGCCGGGGATATGGATGCATCTGTTAATTTAACGTCTGTGCGCCATCCTGTTTGTCAGCCATGCGCTTTTTAACGTCCCTGAAGGAAAATGTCCATGTCCGCTGCCTCCTCCTCTCCCCAGCGCCTGAGCACCCGCATGGCCGATGTCGGCGGCCTGCCCGTGCACCGCGCCGTGCCGCAGCGCGCGCTGCGCAAGGTCGGTGCCTGGTGCTTTCTCGACCATCTCGGGCCCGCAGTGCAGCGCGGCGACCACAGCCTGCAGGTCGGTCCGCATCCGCATATCGGGCTGCAGACTTTCACCTGGATGATCGAAGGCGAGGTGCTGCACCGCGACAGCCTGGGTTCGGAGCAGGTGATCCGCCCGGGCCAAGTCAACCTGATGACCGCCGGCCATGGCATTGCCCACTCCGAGGAAAGCCTGGGCAGCCCGCACATCCATGCGGCCCAGCTCTGGATCGCGCTGCCGGGCGGCGAGCGCGGCATGCGGCCGCGCTTTCAGCACTACCCCGACATTCCGCGCTGCAGCCAGGACGGGCTGGAGATCCGCGTGCTGGCCGGTGAAGCGCTGGGCGCGGTGTCGCCGGTACAGGTGCACAGCCCGCTGGTGGCGCTCGATCTGCACCTGCCCGCCGATGCGCCCGCCCCGGTGGCCACCGAACTGGCGCTGCGCGCGGATTTCGAATACGCGGTGCTGGGGCTCACCGGAGAGATCAATGCCGACGGCATGGCGGCAGTGCCCGACGAACTGCTGTTCCTTCCCGCGGGCCGCGGCATCCTGCGCCTGGAATGCACGCCCGGCACGCGGCTGCTGCTGGTCGGCGGCGCGCCCATGCACGAAGACGTTTTGGTGTGGTGGAATTTCGTTGGCCGCACGCAGGAAGAGATCGCCCAGGCGCTGGCCGACTGGCAGGCCGGGCCCGGGCCGGACGGCAAGGGCCGCTTCGGCCCAGCCGTGGCCTCGCCACTGGCGCCGCTCAAGGCGCCGCCCCTCGAAGGCCGGCTGCGCGCCGGCTGAGGGTCCGCTACTCGTCGAGAGGCTCTTGCGTGCGGATGGTTTCGCGGCCGTTCTTGTCCTTGAGGCGGCCCAGATCGGTTTCCAGCGCGCGCATCAGCTTCTCGGTGGCGGCCGTAACAGCGTCCGCCATCTTCTCGGCTTCGGCATTCACCGCGATCGGCTGGCGGCCGTTGACCCGGGTCTCGAGGACGCAGCGCTTGAGGCCGCCCTGGGTCTTGCGCGCATCGGTGTCCGAGAGGAACGCTTCGACCCGCGTGGTGTACTCCTTGAACCGCGACAGGCGCGACTGAAGCTCGCCCTGTACCCATTTCGCCAGTGATTCCCCGCCTTCGACGAGATGGTCCGTGTGCACCTGGATCTGCATGCTCTCTCCTTTGGCTGATTGGTCCGGTACCCATCCTAGCCCAAAAAGCGCGCGCGTCATTGCCCTGACATCGCGTAATGGTTGGACACGCAACCTCGGTTGGCCTACACGCAAGCAGCCCGGGCCGCAAGCATAATCCCAACCATCCGCAGCGAACCGGCGCCCTGCGCCCGCCACCCCGCCATGTCCCTGCCCGCATCGCGACGCCTCAAGATCGGCCTGTCGGCCTGCTTTTCCCACGCCGACCCCGACCGCTCCCTGTTCACCGGCAAGACCCTGCAATACGTCGAGCAGTCGATCGCCCACTGGATCATGTCGGCGGGTGCGATGGTGGTCATGGTGCCCTGCCCCACGGGCGAGACCGCGCGCGGCGACGTGACGCTCGCGCATTACGCCGACTGGCTCGACGGCGTGGTCATGCATGGCGGCGCCGATGTCTGGCCCGGCAGCTATGGCGAGGAGCCGCTGCGCCCCGAATGGCTTGGAGACCGCGTGCGCGACCTGTACGACCTGGCGCTGGTCGAGGCCTTCTCGCAGGCCGGCAAGCCGATCTTCGGCGTCTGCCGCGGGCTGCAACTGATCAACGTGGCGTTTGGCGGCACGCTCTACCAGGACCTGCTGACCCAGGTGCCGGGCGCGCAGGTGCACCGCGATGCCAAGCAATACGACCGCCATGCGCATGACATCGCGCTGGTGTCCGGCTCACGCCTGTCCCAGCTCTACCCGGGCCAGCTGCGCGCACGCGTCAACAGCATCCACCACCAGGGCATCAAGCAGATCGCGCCGAATTTCGAGGTCGAGGCCTGGAGCATTCCCGACCATATCCCCGAAGCCATCCGCCGCGCCCCGCGCCCGGGCGGCGGCTACATCGCGGCCACGCAGTGGCATCCGGAATTCCGCAGCGAGGACGGCAGCACGCTGGACGACTCGGCGCTGCTGGACGACTTCCTGCAGGCCTGCAGCCGCACGCGCACCTTCCCGTTTCCGGGCCACAGCCCGTTCCAGATCCGGGACCGGGCCGCGCGCTTGCTCAAAAGAGCCTTGCTGCGCAGGAGATAACCCCCCACGCTCCCTCACTTCGTGGGGTCGCTGCCTCTATCCCGGCCCCCAAGGGGAGGCACGCCCGCAAATCAATGATGGTGGCCATGGCCGCCATGCACATGGCGGTGGGCGATTTCCTCGGAGGTCGCGGCGCGCACCTCGGTGACCTTGCAGCTGAAGCGCAGCGCGAGACCGGCCAGCGGATGGTTGCCGTCCAGCAGCACCACCGGACCCTTGATCTTCATCACGTGGTAGATCTGTGGCTGGCCCTGGTCATCGGTGCCGCGCAGCTGGCCGCCAACCTTGACGCCTGGCGGGAACTCGGCCTTGGGGATGGTGCGCTGCAGGCTTTCGTCGCGCGCGCCGAACGCGTCCTCGACGGCCAGGTCCACGGTCAGCGCGTCGCCCACGGACTTGCCTTCGAGCGCTTCTTCGACCTTGGCAAACAGGTTGTCATAGCCGCCATGCAGATAGGCCACATCGCCGTCGTCGAGGCGCTTGCCCTGGGGATCGGTGATGGTGTAGTGGATGGTGACCGCAGTGTCTTTGCTGATGTTCATGAATAAGTGTCCGTTCAAGGGCTGCGTCCAGCCCGGCGCCTGAATTGTCCCCGATTGCGGCGCCGTCTGGACGGCCCTGGTCAGTTCCCGTTGCCGCTGGGAGGAACTTCATCCTCGCTCTGGCCCGGATACCGCGCGAACCGGCGTGGCGTATTGCCATGCACCGGGTCCTGCTCGGGCCAGGGCCAGCCGCCGAACTGGGTGCTGCGGTAGTCCTGCAGCGCCTGCATGATCTCCTGCTCGGTATTCATCACGAACGGGCCGTAGCGCGCCACCGGCTCGTTCAGCGGCTGGCCCTGCAGCAGCAGGCATTCGACCGGCGTGCTGCCGGTGTTCGCCAGCTGCCAGTCCTGGCCCGCGACGATTTCCAGCGCCGCATGCCGGTCCGCCAGCGCATTGCCGATCTGCAGTTGCTCGCCGCCAAAGAAGTACAGCATGCGGCGCGTGCCCTTGCCACGCGCCGCCGGCAGCGTCCAGGTCGCGCCGGGTTCAAGCAGCAGCGTCCAGATCGCCAGGTCCGATGCGTCCTTTGCCGCCCAGGATTCGGGCGGCGGCGGCAGCGCGGCAGCGGCGCCTTCGAGCGCGCCGGCCACCACCGTGACCGTCGTGCACTTGCCGCCCGCGTCGGTGTGCACCAGGCGCGGAATGCGCTCGTCCCAGAACATGGTGAAGTGCGGCGCCACCATCTTCGAGGCCGCGGGCAGGTTCAGCCAGATCTGGAACAGTTCCAGCGGATTGGGCTGGTCGGTATTGAGCAGCGGGAACATTTCCGAGTGCACCACGCCCTTGCCGGCCGTGAGCCACTGCACGTCGCCGCGGCCGAAGCGCGCGGCCGCGCCCAGCGAATCGGAATGGTCGATCAGTCCCTTGCGCACCAGCGTCACGGTCTCGAAGCCGCGGTGCGGGTGGCCTGGGAAACCGGGCACGCTGTCGCCGTGGTACATGCTCCAGCCGTCCTTGCGGCTGAAGTCGCTGCCCATCTGCCGGCCTTCGAATTCCACCGACTGCACGCCCATGCGGCCGTCGCCGGCCGGGTAGCTGTCGTCATGGTGGGCACAGAACAGAAAGGGATCGAGCGTGGGCCATTGCGGGCCCAGGGGCTGGGCGCGCAGTACGGGTTGGGTGGCGGTGGTCATTGGCGGCTCCTTGCAATGGCCGGCCCAGGGCGCATGCGCCACGGGCCGAAACGAAAAAGATATGCCCATTAGATGCGACCATCCGCCGCAAAGAGAAGTTCCACGCGTGGGACGGTGTGTCGCGCCAGGCCGGTCGCGGCAGGTCTAGCCGCGCGGCGCTACCCGCGCGGCGGAATCTCCAACCCGCGCTGCACCGCCGGGCGCTGCTGCCATTTTTCCAGCACGCGGCGCAACTCGCCGAAGTTCTCCCAGCCAACGATGTCGGCGGCCCCATAGAAGCCCACCAGGTTGCGCACCCAGGGCAGGATGGCGATGTCGGCAATGGTGTAGTCGCGGCCCATGATCCAGTCGCGGCCTTCGAGGCGCTGGTCCAGCACCTTCAGCAGGCGCTGCGCCTCGGCCACGTAGCGGTCGCGCGGGCGCTTGTCCTCGTAGTCCTTGCCGGCAAAGCGGTGGAAGAAGCCGAGTTGGCCGAACATCGGGCCGACGCCCCCCATCTGGAACATCAGCCACTGCAGCGTCTCGTAGCGCGCCACCGCGTCCAGCGGCATGAACTGCCCGGTCTTCTCCGCCAGGTAGACCAGGATCGCGCCCGACTCGAACAGCGCCAGCGGCTTGCCGCCCGGGCCATGCGGATCGAGGATCGCGGGAATCTTGTTGTTCGGGTTCAGCGACAGGAACGCGGGCGACAACTGGTCCTGCTGGTCGAAACGCACCGTATGCGCCTCGTACGGCAGGCCGGTCTCCTCGAGCATGATCGACACCTTGACGCCGTTGGGCGTGGGCAGCGAGTACAGCTGCAGGCGTTCCGGGTGTTGGGCCGGCCATTTGCGGGTGATGGGAAACTGGGACAGATCGGTCATGGACATCAAGGCAGGGTTGCTGTGGACAAACGACTGCCGCAGGCACGGCAGTCCCCGACGGCCAGTGCGTGGCGCCGGCCTTGCTGCATGGTACGCGCCCTTCAGCGTGGCTGCTGCGCCTTGCGCTCGAGCGCAATCTCCAGGCCCTGGGGCGTGACGCGCATCGCGCCGGGTTGCATGTCGAGCGCATCCATCAGCGCCAGGTCCTTTTCCTGCATCTGGTAGAGCACCAGATCACCCAGCGCCTGCTCGGCAATAGACGGGCCGTAGGTGTTGAGCATCTCGGTCAGGGCCGGCGGCAGGCCATCGAGCGCCAGGCTGTGGACCTTGACGCGCTGCGCGCGCACGGTGCGGTCCGACGCTTCATAGCGCAGCGCAAAGTCGGCTTCCATGCGGCCGTCGTAGCTCTGCTTGAGCACCGGCCCCGACAGCGTGGCCGTGAGCTGCGCCTTGAGCAGGTCGGAGGCCGGCAGCAGTTGCAGGCGCGGTGCCTGCAGCTGCATCTGCAGCAGCCCCGCCACTGGATAGGGGCGCGGGAAATGCGCGGCCACGGCCTGCTGCAGTTTTTCGGGCGACACCATCACATGGCGCGGCAGCGACTTGCCCGAACAGGCAGTGGACAGCAAGGCGGTGGACACCAGGGAACCCAGCAGAAAACAGCGGCGAAGCATGGCAGACAGACTTGTGAGAGATCAACAAAAGGCAACAAGGATAGCGCCTGCACGCGCAGGCCGCTGTCTGTGGCTTTTGGTGCGCCCCCTGCGCACAAAGTTCCCGCTGTCGGCCCGGCCCCGCGGTCCGGCGCCTCAGCCGGTCACTGGGGCGCGATCTTGGCCGCGCGTATCACCTCGCCCCAGCGCTTGACTTCCGACGCCAGCAGCGTTGCGGCCTCCTGCGGGGTACTCGACTGCGGATCGACATTCAGATCCTGCAGCTTCTTCTTCACGTCAGGCGAGTTCAGCGCGGCAACCACCACCTGGTTCAAGCGTGCGATCACTGCCGGCGGCGTCTTCGCGGGCGCGGCCAGGCCATTCCAGCTGCGCGCCACGTACCCAGGCAGGCCGGCTTCCTTGGTCGTCGGCACATCGGGCAGCACCGGCGCACGCCGGTCGCTGGTCACCGCAAGTGCGCGCAAGGCCTTGGACTGGATCTGCGTAAGCACGGGCGCGACGATTTCCACGGCGGCGTCGATCTGACCACCGCGCAGCGCCGTGACCACGGCCGGAGTGCCGTTGAACGGAACGATCTGCACCTCGGCGCCCGAGGCCGACTTGAACATTTCCGCCGTGAGATGCTGGGTGCTGCCGACATTGATCGAGCCCAGGTTCAACCGGCCCGGATTGGCCTTCGCGAACGCCAGCAGTTCGCCAAAGGTCTTGAAGCGTGAATTCGCCGCTGTGACCACGGCCAGATCGAAGTAGCCAATGGTCGATATCGGCGCGAAGTCCTGCAGCGTCTTGAACGGCAGGGTCTTGAACAGGCCTTCGCTCACGGCCGTGCCATTGGACATCAGCAGCAGCGTATGGCCGTCGGGCTCGGCCTTGGCCACGGAGTCGCCCGCGACGATGCCGCCCGCGCCCGGCTTGTTCTCGATCACCACGGCCTGGCCCAGGGACTCGGCCATCTTCTGCGCCACCACGCGTGCGGTCACATCGGCCACGCCGCCCGCCCCGAACGGCACCACGATGCGTACCGGCTTGGTGGGAAAGCTCTGGGCGATAGCCATGGGCGAGAGGAACGCGGCAGCCATCAGGGTGCCGAGGAGATGTTTGATTTTCATGGCGGTATGTGCAGTCGAAGAGGTTCTGCCAGGGGCCCGGGCCCTGCGCTGGCAAAGCACGCTTAGATATGCCAGAACCGCATATCTAGCGCACTGCATTATTGACCCTGCGCGTGCAGCATTGGGCAATTTCCAACAGGGGTAAACCCTAGGCTTCTCGCAACATCGCACCGCTTCCCCGAGGCATCCTCCGTCTTCATTCGGCATTTCTCCCTATGCAGATAGTCCAATGCCGACACCACAACAGATCAAAAACGCCATAGCCATATATCAGCTATGCCTTTCAAGCATAAGTCGTGACCAAAAACCCAAAGAAACTCGGCGCTGCGTTTTACCCACAATTACATCGAGGAGACACAAATGCACAAAATTTCAGCACTTGCCATCGCGGCTTTGAGCGCAAGCCTGCCCGCACTGGCACAGGCCCAGCAAGCTCCGGCGCAGAGCAGCCTCACCATCTATGGCATCGTGGACGTCGCCATGCGCTCCCAGACCGGCTTCACCGCAAGCTATGCGAACGCGCCAGACAACTCCAGGGTCATCAACAGCGGTGTGGGTCCCACCAGCCGCTGGGGACTGCGTGGCCAGGAAGACCTGGGCGGCGGCCTCAAGGCCACCTTCAACCTGGAATCCACGCTCGGCGTCGACACGGGCACTTCCGGCTCGGCCGCGGGCTTTTTTGATCGTGCAGCCATCGTCGGCCTGACCGGCAACTGGGGCGCGGTCACCGCGGGCCGCCAGAACACCTTGGTCGCGGACTCGGTGACGCTCATCGATGCGATCGGGCTGCGCTTTGCCTCCCTGAACCCCAACATCCAGGTCACAAGCCTGACCGGCCACCGCCTGGGCATCGAGTACGGCACGACCAACAGCACGGGCGCATCCAACCGCGTCAACAACTCGGTCAAATACTCGGGCACGTTTGGCGGCGTGACCGCGCGCGCAATGTACAGCTTCGGCGAGTCCGCGATATCGAGCCGGCGCCAGGAGTCCCGGGGCCTGGGCCTGAACTATGCAAACGGCGGCCTGGTGCTGGTCAGCGCCTATACCCAGTTCCAGGACGCCAACGGACTGGAGCTCGATGCGGCCAACATCGGCGCGGCGTGGAAGACCGGCGACCTGCGTCTCACGCTGAACTTCGGCCGCAACCAGGGCGACACCAGCACCACGGCGCAGACCACGAACAAGGTGCTGGCACTGGGCGGCACCTACCCTCTGACCCAGCAGCTCAGCCTCAACGGCGGCTACTACAAGGTGGACCGCGAGCGCACCGGCCTGAACAAGGATGGCTACACGCGCGTCATCGGTTTTGTCGACTACCAGCTGTCGCGCCGCAGCAGCCTCTACCTCGAACTCGACACCACGAAGTGGAAGGCCGGCTACCAGGGCGTGGGCAACAAGGACCGTTCAAACGGCATCAGCCTGGGCATCACGCACTTTTTCTGAAGACCGCAGCGGGGCCCGCCGGCGCTGGCGCCGGCGACCTACGCGGCTGCGCGTGGCGCAGCGGCACAATGAAACTTTGCCGCTTCCGGAACACTGTCCATGCCCCAAGCCCTGCCCACAGACCCGCGCATCGCCGAACTGTTCACCTACTGGTTCGGTGCTGCCGCCCCCACCGATGCCGATGCGCTCGCGCGCCAGGCGCTGTGGTTCACCAAATCGGCCGCCACCGATGCCGAGATCGGCTCGCGCTTCGGCCCGCTGGTCGAGCAGGCGCTGTCGGGCGCGCTCGACGGCTGGGCCGGCACGCCAAAGGGGCGCCTGGCGTTGATCCTGCTGCTGGACCAGTTCACGCGCAACCTGTTCCGCGGCACGCCAAAAAGCTTTGCCGGCGATGCGCAGGCGCTGCAACTGGCGCTGGACGGCATTCTCGAAGGCCACGACACCGACCCGGACGTGCCCAGCGTGGCACGCATCTTCTTCTACCTGCCGCTGGAGCATGCCGAAGACGGGCCGCTGCAGGCGCAGAGCGTGGGCCTGTTCGGCAAGCTGCACGAGTTGGCCACCCCTGACACGCGCAGCTTCTTTGCCGGCACGCTGGATTACGCGCACAAGCACCAGGACGTGATCACGCGCTTTGGCCGCTTTCCGCACCGCAATCCGATCCTGGGCCGGCCCAGCACGCCCGAGGAACAGGAATACCTGGCCCAGCCTGGCGCGGGGTTCTAGCCTTCAGCCGGCGGTGGCCGGCACGCGGCGCTCGTCGGGCGCGCGCTTGGGCCGGTCGCGCCAGCGCAGGGCCCAGCGTTCGATGGTGTAGAACGACAGTGCCGAAAGCGCAATCGAGATGGCCAGCCCGGCCACCACGACCACGGGCCAGGAATACTCGGCCCGCAGATAGCGCACCACCGGGTAATGCCACAGATAGACGCCATACGAGAGCCGGCCCAGTTGCACCAGCAGCGGCGCGCGCAGCATCTCGTAGACCAGGCCGCGCTGCTGCTGCACCGCCACCAGCAGCACCAGCGCCGCGCATTCGACCACCGTCAGGCCCCAGACCATCACCGCCTGGTTGTCCCATTCGAGGCGCATCAGCAGCGGAATTGCAAGCGGCAGCCACATCACGTGCGGCATGCGCTTTTGCAGCGCCTGGATCCACACCGGCTTCTCGATCACCAGCGCGGCCAGCAGGCTGCCTGCCAGCAGGCCCGAAGCGCGGGTATCGAAACGGAAGAAGATTTCATAGAAATGCTGGTCCTGGCCGACCCAGAACAGGCGCCACAGCGTGCTCAGCAGCCACAGCAGCAGCACGGGCCGCCACAGCTGCCCCGGCTGGACCTTGCGCAGCAGCAGCACCAACAGTGGCGGCCACACCAGATAGAAGTGTTCCTCGACCGATAGCGACCACATGTGCAGCAGCGTTTCGGGACTGTCGAAGAAGGCGATGCCGTAATCGGCGAGATAAAGCGCAGAAACCAGCGCGTCCTGGTGGACATCGTCCAGGTCGGGCCAGAGCAGCGGGGCAATCAGGACATAGGCCGCCAGGAACAGCAGCAGCGCCGGCATCAGCCGGAAGAAGCGCCGGCGGTAGAAGCGCCAGTAGTCCAGGCGGTCATTGCTCTGGAACTCCTGCAGCAGCAACGAGGTGATCAAAAACCCGCTGAGCACGAAGAACAGGTCGACGCCCAGGAACGCGCCCTCGAACATCGGCACATGGGCATGCGACAGCAGCACCAGCACGATGGCCACGCCGCGCAGCCCGTCAAGGGCTGGGTTGTAGCGCAGTTTGAAGTCTTGCAAAGCCAAACCCGGGGAACCTTTCATTCGACGGGCACGGCCCGGCTGACAACAGGGGAAAAGCAGATGCACGGCAGGCGTAGCCTGCGCACGCTCGGCCAGCACTGGCTCCATTCATCGGCAGCAGTGCGAACAACGGCACACGACGCAAAAGCGGGTGAATTGGACGCCTATGACCCAGGTCTTGCAGATGCTGCGGCCCGCCGGAAGCGGTGGCACAGCGTTGCGGCTGGTAGGCGCCGAGAAAGCTGAAAAAGATCAGCTGTGTTTCATTCTAACCACGGTTTCAGCTCAAGTCCGTGCTATGAAATTTAAAGGCAATCAAAAGGACCAACAAGGGAAAAAAGCCTACAGCGCCTGTAAGCAATAGTAGAAAGCTGGGTGCTTGCGGCGCGAGGGAAACGCCAAATGCTGCAGGCTCCGGGAGAGCCGGTGCAGCAGGACTTGTATCGAATGAAAAATGATGCAACGTGGCCTGGCAGCCACCGGCGCCGGCAGGTGCCGTGGGGCTTGGCGGCGCGGGCGGCTGCCGCTTTGCCGGGGCCCTGCGCTCAGCGCTTGACGATGGACCAGCCTGCGTGCTGGTTCTGCTTGTCGTTCTCGTAGTCCCAGATCGTGCCGCACTGGTCGCACTGGTAGCGCGTGACGGTCACCAGGCCCGAAGCGCGTTCTTCCTTGCGGTTGCCATGCTGCTGCAGCTCGACATGGCCAGGCGCGCGGCGCCAGTTGCGCTGGATGCCCGCGCAGGAGGCGCACAGTTCAGGCGATTGGTCGGACGTGGCGGAGCGGTTCTGGGTCATGGCGGTCGGGAGCGTAAGTGGCAGGTATCGGCGCGGCACACGAACACCGCAAGGGGCGTGATTGTGCCGCAAGCCCTGCGGCGCAGCATCCTGCAGGGTGAAAGCGCCTGGCGTTCAGGCTGCCGGCCGGGCCGCTGCCAGCGCCTGCAGCTGCCGGTGCGGCGCGCTTTCCAGGTCCGGCGGCAGCTGGTGCTTGGCCTGCAGGTAGTGGTGGGTGAACACGTCGAAATAGGCTTCGAGCGCCTGCGCCGCACGCGTGTCGCCACCCAGCTCCAGGCACAGCGCCGCGACCTCGGCGGTGCAGAAATGGTCGCCGCGGCGGGAGCGGCGCAGCTGGTAGCGCGACACCTGTTCGGCCAGCAGGCTCAGCACCGGAAAACGGTTCAGGTAGGGACTCTTGCGGAACATCTTGCGCGCTTCGGGCCAGGTCGCGTCCAGCAGCACGAACAGCGGGCGCCGGCCTGCGCGCGCCGCGGGCTCGACCGCATGCACCACGCGCGCCTGCTCCGCATACTCGCCGGGAAACACCACCAACGGCTGCCATTGCGGATCGTCCAGCAGCGCCAGCAGCGCCGGGTCGACCTCGGTACGCGACCAGCCGAACGCAAACGTGTCCTGCACCACATCCGCCACGAGCCAGCCGGTGTTGCTGGGCTTGAGCGGCTCGGTATCGGCCATCAGCAGGCAGACGCCAGCCTGCGTGGCCTGCGTGGGACGCAGCGCGCACAGGCAATGGCTCGGACGCAGCCGGCAACCCGCGCAGCGCTCGCCGCGCGGCCCGCCGCGCGCCAGGAAGGGCTTGACGCTGCGCGCCAGGCGTGCCGTGCGCAGCCGCGATACCGCGTGGGGCGGGGTGTGCTGGTCCATCAGCGGGCTGCGCATTCGAGCTCGAACAGCGGCACCTCGGCAGCGCGGCTCAGCCAGATGCCGCCGCCCAGCTCGATGAAGCCCTGCGACAGTCCACGCCGGTAGAGCGCCGCGCGGTGGCGGAACAGCCGCGGGTCGGTCAGCGTCTCGTCGAGGATGTCGCGCTCCCAATCCTCGTGCGATACCGCCTCGATATACAGGGCGCCGCGGCTCAGGCGGGAGAAATTGTGCAGTGCGTGCTTGAGGTCGGCAGCGCTCAGATAGGGCAGCACGCCCTGACAGATGACGAAGTCGAAGGGTTCATCGGCGCGGTAGTCGACCACCGATCCGCGCTCCCAGCCAAAGCGCTCGCACAGATAGGCGCTGTATTCGACGCCGTGGAACGTGGCGTCGGGGAAATGCCGCGCGATGATGTCGCGCCACAGTCCGATGCCGCAGCCGACGTCGAGCACGCGTTGTACCGGCACGCGCAGGTACTTGAGGTAGCTGCAGACGAAGTTGCCCAGGCGCTCCATGTGCTGGGGGTCGACCACGCTGGTCTTCTTGTCGAAGTAATAGCGCTCGTAGTACGCCTCGTCGAACCAACTGTCACTTGCAGATTTCACGCCCACTCCTTGCGCCATGGCGGCGCCTCTTCCCAAGCAGCCGAGTATCGCCCAGCACCCGGCCCTGGCGCCGGCCCCGGGTCTTTACGCTGCGCCCGGGCGGCTGCATCGCGCCTTTTTCACGGTTGGCCATGCGCGGTTTTCCCACACCCGGTGCGCCTGCCCCCGTCTACGCTCTAGAGACTCCCCTGCGGGGACGGAGAGACGGCCATGAAACACTCCAGAGCGCACCTCGATGCCGCTGCAGCGCGCGAGCGCCTGGCCCTGAACCAGGCTGGCCTCGAAGCCGCCAGGAGCGATCTGCAGACCGGCGCCGTGACCCCGCATTTCGGCCTCTGGCGCGAGGAAATCATTGCCCTGCTCAACGATGCGCTGGCCACCGAATGGGTCTGCGTGCTGCGCTACAGGCGCCACCATTTCACCGCCGTCGGGCTGGCGTCGCCCGCCATTGCCAGCGAGTTCATGGTGCATGCCAACGACGAGGCCCGTCACGCCGACCGGCTTGCGCGGCGCATCGTGCAGCTCGGCGGCGAGCCCGACTTCAACCCCGACACGCTGACCCAGCGCAGCCACGCCGCCTACAGCCCGGTGCGCGACCTGCAGGCCATGCTGCGCGCCAACCTGATTGCCGAGCGCGTGGCCGTCGAGGCCTACAGCCAGATGGTGGCCTTGATCGGCGACAAGGATCCGACCACGCGCCGGCTGCTGGAGTCCATCCTCGAACAGGAACAGCACCACGCCGAGCAACTAGCCGACTGGCTGGCGCCCGCATAACGCCACGCGGCACAGGGCCAAACGGCCGCTGCCAGAGGCAAGGCGGCGGCGCCTGAGCAGCTTCGGGCGTTTTCAGCCACACTGCGCGCTTTGGATTTTCAGCAGCCTGGCCTGCTCAGCACCGTGCGCTTTTCCGTGAATGACTTGAAGCTGCCCGCCCGCGTGGCGGCCGCATGGCAACATGCGCAGGCCCGGCCCTGGTTCCCGACGCGCGCGCGCCTTGCCGCGCTGCGCCGCCCCACGCGGCGCCAGTGGCTGTGGGGCCTGGCGGCGCTGCCCGCTCTGGGCTTGCTGTATGTGCTGGTGCTGATTCCCTTCACCCCGGGCATCCGCGACATCCGCAAGGCCCGGCTCGAGCAGCCGGCGCAGATCCTGAGCCAGGACGGCAAGGAACTGGCCGTGTTCAAGCGCAGCAACCGCGACTGGGTGGCGCTCGAACAGATCGCGCCGGCCGTGGTCAAGGCGCTGATTGCCACCGAGGACCACCGCTTCTACCAGCACCATGGGCTCGACTGGCGGCGTACGGCCTCGTCGCTGGTCTACACGCTGAGCGGCGACCGCCAGGGCGGCTCGACCATCACGCAGCAGCTCGCGCGCAACCTCTACCCCGAGGAAATCGGCCGCGCGCCGACGCTCACGCGCAAGCTCAAGGAAGCCATCACCGCGTTCAAGATCGAGGCGCTCTACTCCAAGGACGAAATCCTCGAGACCTACCTCAACACCGTTCCCTTCCTCTACAACGCCTATGGCATCGAGATGGCGGCGCGCACCTATTTCGACAAGCCGGCGAAGCAGTTGAACGTGATCGAATCGGCAACGCTGGTCGGCATGCTCAAGGGCACGAGCTACTACAACCCGGTACTCAATCCCGAGCGCTCGGTGGCGCGGCGCAACACCGTGCTGTCGCAGATGGTCAAACGCGACGAACTCGATGCCGCCACGTTCGAGCAGTTGAAGAAGCGCCCGCTGCGCATCGACTTCGAACGCCAGGAAGAACCGACGGGCCCGGCGCCGCATTTCACGCAGCAGCTGCGCAAATGGCTCATCGCCTGGGCCGACAGCAACGGCTACAACATCCACACCGACGGCCTGGTGGTGCACACCACGCTCGACATGCGGCTGCAGGCCTGGGCCACCCAGGCCGTGGCGCGCCAGGGCCGCACGCTGCAGGGCGTGGCCAATGCCGGCTGGAACCAGCGCGGCGGATGGAGTGCCGACAATCCGCTGGTCCAGATGCTGGTGCGCGAGTCGGCTGAATTCCGCAAGTCGAAGCTCGGCCCCGACGAGGCGCTGCAGGCCCTGCTCAAGGACCAGGCCTTCATGCGCCGGCTGCGCGCCGACAAGCTGCGGCCTGAAGCCGGCTTCCTGGCCGTGGACCCGGCCACGGGTGCGGTGCGGGCATGGGTCGGCAGCCGCGACTTCAGCCTGGACGGTTTCGACCACGTGCAGCAGGCGCGGCGCCAGCCAGGCTCGACCTTCAAGCCGTTTGTCTATGGCGCCGCGCTCCAGCAAGGCCTGCGCGCACAGGACCAGCGCCCCGACCAGGCGGTGGAAATCACGCTGGCCGGCGGCGAGGTCTGGCGCCCGGCCGATGCCGGCCCCCCGAGCGGCAGGGACATGACGCTGGCCGACGCGCTGGCCTATTCGAAGAACACCATCACCGCCGAGTTGATGCAGGAAGTCGGCGTGGGCCGGGTCGTGCAACTGGCGCGCGCGCTGGGCGTGCGCCAGAGCCCGCTGGAGCCGGTGCCGGCACTGGCGCTGGGCAGCAGCCCGGTCACGCTCAAGGAAATGGTCAGCGCCTATGGCACGCTGGCCAATGGCGGCAGCTATCACGAACCGATGTGGGTCACGCGCATCGAGAACCGCGACGGCGAGGTGCTCGCGGAATTCGCGCCGACGAAGGCCGAACAGGTGTTCGACGCGCGCCTCAGCTATGCGCTGGTCGACATGCTGCGCGGCGTGGTCGACAAGGGCACGGCGCGCGCCATCCGCCAGCAATACGGCATCCGCGCCGATGTCGCCGGCAAGACCGGCACCACGCAGAACAATGCCGACGGCTGGTTCATCCTGATGCATCCTGAACTGGTGGTGGGCGCCTGGGCCGGCTTCAACGACAGCCGCATCAACCTGCGCAACGAGCAATGGGGCCAGGGTGCGCGCAGCGCGCTGCCGATTGTCGGCGACTTCACGGCGCGCGCGCTGCGCGCACGCGTGATCGACGCCAAGGCGAAGTTCACCGAACCCGTGGAAAACCACTGGTGGAGCGGCCTGGGCGCAGCATTGCAAAGCCGCTGGAACGACTGGTGGGCACCGGCACCGCCCATCCCAGGCGATACGCCGAAGCTGCGGCCCCAGCCCCGTCCCGACGCCGCGCCGGCGCAACCCGAGCCCGAACCGGCTCCCGAGCCGCCGCAGCGCATCACCGTGGTGCCGGCCACCGGCCTGCCCATGCCGGGCGAAGCCATCGAGGAAAGCACGCCGCTGCTGCCGCTCACGCGCGGCAGCCTGTACTCGGTGCCGGCCGACGCGCCCGCCGAAGCCTGGACCGCGCCCTAGGCGCAGCGCCTCGGCAGGGCGCGCAGCCGTCTGGCTTGCGCCCGGCCCCGGCCCTGGCTCGCGCGCGGCAGGCGGGTGCCCACAATCGGGCAATCCCCCGCCCTGTCCGGAGATGCCATGAGCGCGAACCTGCCCACGACCGTCACCTTTGCCATCTATCTGCTGGCCATGCTGCTGATCGGCTGGTTCGGCTGGCGCGCCACTGCCAACCTGTCGGATTACATCCTCGGCGGCCGCAGCCTGGGAAGCGTGGTCACGGCGCTGTCCGCGGGCGCCTCCGACATGAGCGGCTGGCTGCTGATGGGCCTGCCGGGCGCGGTGTTCGTGTCGGGGCTGTCGGCGTCGTGGATTGCCATCGGCCTGTGCGTCGGCGCGTGGTGCAACTGGCGCTTTGTCGCGGCGCGCCTGCGCGTCTATACCGAGAAGGTCGGCAACGCGCTGACCCTGCCCGACTACTTCACCAACCGCTTCGAGGACCGCAGCCAGCTGCTGCGCATCGTCACGGCTCTGGTGATCCTGGTGTTCTTCACCATCTACTGCGCGTCGGGCGTGGTCGCGGGCGCGCGGCTGTTCGAGAGCATGTTCGGCATGGACTACCGCCTGGCGCTATGGGTTGGTGCGTTTGCCACCATGGCCTATGTACTGGTCGGCGGCTTCCTGGCCGTGAGCTGGACCGATACCCTGCAGGCCTCGCTGATGATCACCGCGCTGATTCTCGCGCCCCTGATGGTGATCCATGCCGATGGCGGCGTGGCCGCAAGCAGCGCGGTCATCGAGCGCACACGTCCGGGCGCGTTCGACATGATCGCCTCGCTCGACACCGTTGCCATCGTGTCGTTGCTGGCCTGGGGCCTGGGCTACTTCGGCCAGCCGCACATCCTGGTGCGCTTCATGGCCGCCGAGTCGGTCCGGCGCATTCCCACGGCGCGGCGCATCGGCATGAGCTGGATGGTGCTGTGCCTGGGAGGTGCGGTGGCCGTGGGGTTCTTCGGCATTGCGTTCTTCGGCCAGCGCCCCGAACTGGCTGCCAATGTGGCCGGCAACGCCGAAACCGTGTTCCTCGAAGTCGCCAAGCTGCTGTTCAACCCCTGGATCAGCGGCATGCTGCTGGCCGCCATGCTGGCCGCGATCATGAGCACCCTGTCCTGCCAGTTGCTGGTCTGCGCCAGCGCGCTGACCCAGGACCTGTACAAGGCCTTCCTGCGCCGCGATGCAGGCCAGCGCGAACTGGTCTGGTTCGGCCGTGCCATGGTGCTGGCCGTGACCCTCATCGCCATCCTCATCGCCCAGGACCCGGACAGCCGCGTGCTGGGCATGGTCAGCTACGCCTGGGCCGGCTTTGGCGCGGCCTTCGGCCCGCTGGTGCTGCTGAGCCTGGTCTGGCCGCGCATGACGCGCAACGGCGCGCTTGCCGGCATGGTGGTGGGCGCGCTCACGGTGCTCGTGTGGCGGCACTACCACTGGTTCGGGCTCTATGAACTGGTGCCCGGCTTTGCCTTCGCCACGCTGGCCATCGCCGCCGTGAGCCTGCTGGACAAGCCGCCGTCGGCGCGGCAACGGGAACTCCATGCGGAAGTGGACCGGGAGATCGCGCAGCTTGGCAGCTGAAAGGGTCCCGTTGACAAGCGGCTGTTCAAAAACCGGTCGTGCCGAGCTTGTCTAAGCAGGGCCGGGTTCAAAACCGTTCGTGCTGAGCCTGTCGAAGCATGGACGGCCAGACCTCTAGCGCACCCGGCTCACTCCGGCATCGACCGTACCAAACACCGTCACCCCGCTGCCGCCACTCTCCGAGGATGCCACCCCGCCCGCGCAGCCCGCCAGCCCCGCAACGCATGCCAGCGCCGCGCACCATCGAATGCAAATCTTCATGAAAACTCCCGTCAACAAGCCCCGATGCTAACCAGCGCACGCACAAGCCGGTAACGGGATGTGCGGCAGCTATTCGAGATAGCGCTGCGCGAGTTGCGCGCGCGCGGCGCGGTCCATGCCCAGCACCTCGGCGAGGTAGCGGTCCATGCCGCCATGGTCGCGGTCGACCAGCTCCAGTGCACTGTCGAGAAATGCGTTCTGCACGCGCCACAGCACCTCGAGCACCTCCTCGGGCAGCCGGCCCGCCACGGCCGCCACCGGCCGCTGGTAATGGACGTTGGTCAGCAGGTAGTCTTCCATGATCTGCTCGCGCGAGACGCCCAGCGCGTACAGGATCAGCGCCGCGGCCCAGCCCGTGCGGTCCTTGCCGGCCGTGCAATGGAACACCAGCGGCGCATCGCTTTGCAGCAGCAGCTGGAACAGGCGCGCGAAGCGGTCGGCGTTGTCGCGCACGAAGCTGCGGTAGGTGTCCTGCATCAGCCCCACGGTATCCGCGGCCGTGAGCTGGTGGCCCGCGGCCAGCAGTTCCTGGGTGCGCTGCACCACGGTCGGCTCGACCATGAACGCATGGCGCTGGAACTGCGGCCAGGCATAGCCCTGCACCGCGCACTCGTTGGCGCCGCGGAAGTCGACGCTGTGGCCGATCTTCAGCGCGGCCAGCGCCCGCAGGTCGGCCGCCGACAGGCCCGCGAGGTGGTCGGAGCGGAACAGCCGCCGCCATTGCAGGCTGCGGCCGTCGGCGGTGGTGTAGCCGCCGAGGTCGCGGAAGTTGCTGCTGCCTTCGAGGCGCAGCACACGGGCCGGCAGACTGGTGCCGGATGGAAGCGGGGATGCAGTCGTAGAAGCCATGGCCACAGCGTAGCGCATTGCGCGCCGCGCCGTGTGTAGCTCAGATGACTGCCATCAAGCGAGATGCTTTCCAACGATGCCGGCCAGCTCGAACATCGTGATCTGGTCCTTGCCGAACACCGGTTTGAGCTTGGCGTCGGCGTTGATGGCGCGCTTGTTGGTCGCATCCTGCAGGTTGTTGGCCTTGACGTAGTCCCAGACCTTCTTGATGACCTCGGTGCGCGCGACCATGTCGCCGCCGATCACGGCCGCCAGCTCGGGGCTGGGCGTGAGATTCGACGCGACCTTGCGCGGGGTCTTGGCCGCGGCCTTGGCAACCGCGGTCTTTGCCGCCGGCACCTTTTTCGCTGCCGCCACCTTCTTGGCCGCCGGCGCCTTCTTGGCCGGTGCGCCCGCGGTCTTGCGTGCCGGGTACTTCGAATCGCGCTTCTCGAACTCGAAATTCACCTTGCCCTCGGCCGCATCCCAGACCAGGAAGGCCTTGAACGCGCGGCGCGTGCGGTTGGAGACGAACTTCTCCAGCAGGTCGGTCTTGCCGGTCGCGAGCAGCTTGGCCATCTGCTCGCGCTCGATCGGCTGCTGCAGGATGATCTGGCCGCTCTTGAAGTCGCAGCTGGGCACGGCCTGGGCCGGCGTGGGCACGGCCTTGGAACAGACATAGTTGCTGCCATGCTCGAACACCGGCGCGCCGCACTTCGGGCAGGGGCCGAGCGGCTGCTGGCGCGTGAAATCGACGATCTCGCCCGTGTCCTCGGCGTTGGCGTCATCGCCGAAATCGAACTCGAGCTTGTAGTTGTTGTTCTCCTCGTCGCGCACGATGGCGACTTCGGCCACGAACGGCCAGCCGGCCTTGGAACGGAAACCTTCCAGCGGGCCGATGCGCCGGTCGCGCAGCAGGGCTTCGGCCTCGTGCGTCTCGAAGGTGCGCCCGGCCGGGGACTTGGTGAACGAGAAGCCGCAGCCGCTGCTCTTGCCGTCGGCGCCGGTGCAGGCGTAGCGGCGGTAGTTTTCCTTGACCACGCCGCCGCAGTTCGGGCAAGGCGTGTTCAGCGTCGCGTAGTCGCCGGGAATGGTGTCGCGGTCGTATTCCTTGGCCTTCTTCACCAGGCGCTCGGTCATGCCGGCGATTTCCTGCATGAAGGCTTCGCGCGACAGCTGGCCCTTTTCCATCTGCGACAGCTTGTACTCCCACTCGCCGGTGAGCTCGGCGCGCGACAGCTCCTCGACGCCCAGGCCGCGCAGCAGCGTCATCAGCTGGAAGGCCTTGGCCGTGGGAATCAGCTCGCGGCCTTCGCGCAGCATGTATTTCTCGGTCAGCAGACCTTCGATGATGGCTGCGCGCGTGGCTGGCGTGCCCAGGCCCTTTTCCTGCATTGCCGAGCGCAGTTCCTCGTCCTCGACCTGCTTGCCCGCGCTTTCCATCGCGCCCAGCAGCGTGGCTTCGGAGTAGCGCGCGGGCGGCTTGGTCTTGAGACCCTTGGGATCGACGGCCTTGGCCAGCGGCTGCTCGCCGGGCTGCACCGGCACCAGGTTCTGGCCCTTGTCGCCGTCCTTGGCGTCCTCGACTTCGTGCGCGGCTTCCTTGCCGTAGATCGCCAGCCAGCCCGGCTTGACCAGCACCTTGCCTTCGGTCTTGAAGTGGTTGTTCTCGACACGGCTGATGCGCGTCGTCACCTGGTGCTCGGCGCTCGGGAAGAACACCGCCATGAAGCGGCGCACCACCAGGTCATAGAGCTTTTGCTCGGCCTCGCTCAGGCCGCTCGGCGCCTGCGTGGTCGGGATGATGGCGAAGTGGTCCGACACCTTGCTGTTGTCGAAGATGCGCTTGCTCGGGCGCACGTAGTTGTTCTGCAGGGCCTGCTGCGCAAACGGCTCGAGGTGGCGCATGCCGCTCTTGGCCAGCATCTCGAAGGTCTGCTGCGCCACGGGCAGGTAATCCTCTGGCAGCGCACGCGAATCGGTACGCGGATAGGTCAGGGCCTTGTGGCGCTCATAAAGGCTTTGCGCGATCGACAGCGTGGTCTTGGCCGAAAAGCCGAACTTGCCGTTGGCTTCGCGCTGCAGGCTGGTCAGATCGAACAGCAGCGGCGAGGCCTGGGTCGTGGGCTTGCTTTCCTCGGTCACCACGGCCGGCTTGCCGCGCGCGGCCTGGGCAATCGCCTGGGCTTCGGCCAGGCTCCACACGCGGTCGGCGCGCAGCTCGGCGTCTTCGCTTTTCTTCCATTGCGGATTGAACCACTTGCCCAGGTACTCGCCGGCCTGGGCACCGAAGGTGCCGTGGATCTCCCAGTAATCGCGGCTCACGAACTTGCGGATCTTCTCCTCGCGCTCGACGACCACCGACAGCGTCGGCGTCTGCACCCGGCCGACGGTGGTCAGGAAGAAGCCGCCATCGCGCGAATTGAACGCCGTCATGGCGCGCGTGCCGTTGATGCCCACCAGCCAGTCGGCCTCGGAACGGCTGCGCGCGGCGTCGGCCAGGCCCTGCATCTGCTCGTTGCTGCGCAGGCTCTCGAAGCCCGCGCGGATGGCTTGCGGCGTCATCGACTGCAGCCACAGGCGCTGCACCGGCTTGCCCAGCGGCTTGTTGCCGCCCGCGTACTGCTCGATCAGGCGGAAGATCAGCTCACCCTCGCGGCCCGCGTCACACGCGTTGACCAGGCGCGTGACGTCCTTGCGCTTGGCCAGCCGCACCACGGCATTCAAACGGCTCTTGGTCTTGTCGACGGGCTTCAGGTCGAAGAAGGGCGGGATCACCGGCAGATTGGCAAAGCTCCATTTGCCGCGCTTGACGTCGAACTGCTCGGGGGCCTGGATTTCCACCAGGTGGCCCACGGCGCTCGTCACCACATAGCCGTCGCTCTCGAAATGGTCATCGTGCTTTTCGAACTTGCCCGCGACAGGGGTCAGCGCCCGGACAATGTCCTGCGCCACGGAAGGCTTCTCGGCAATCACCAGTGTTTTTGTCATTGTGTGTTCTCGTCATTTCAAGCGCCCTCCCTCAAGGGCTGGCAAGCGCTTCTACAATCCATTCTCACGCGTGCACGCGCACGCGCATGTGTGCATATTCAAAGTATCAGAGATTCCAATGCCCCGCACCCAGCCCTCTTCGCCGGCCTCGCGCCGCATCCAGACCCGGCGCTCCGGCGTGCATGGCAAGGGGGTCTTTGCCGTGCAGGATATTGCCGAGGGCGAAATCCTCATTGAGTACACGGGTGAAATCATTTCCTGGCAGCAGGCCCAGGACCGCCACCCGCACGATCCGCTGCAGCCCAACCACACCTTCTACTTCCACGTCGACGAAGACCGCGTGATCGACGCCAACTTCGGCGGCAACTCGTCGCGCTGGATCAACCACAGCTGCAACCCCAACTGCTACACCGACGAGCAGGACGGCCGCATCTTCATCCGCGCGCTGCGCAACATTGCGGCCGGCGAGGAGCTGAACTACGACTATGGCCTGATGCTCGAAGAACGCTATACCGCCAAGCTCAAGGCCGAGTATCCCTGCTATTGCGGCGCTGCCAACTGCCGCGGCACGCTGCTCGCGCCCAAGCGCGGCTGGCGCCCGCCGATGCCTGGCGACCAGCTGGAGCGCGCCGCATGAGCCTGCCTGCCCACCCCATCCGCTGGCCCGCCGAGACGCTTTGGCAGGCCGTGAGCCCGCTGCTCGAGGGCTTCAGCGTCGAGATCCTGCCGGAGATCGATTCCACCAATACCGAGCTGATGCGCCGCGCGCGCGCCGGCCGCTGCGAACCCATCTTGCTGGTCACCGAAAGCCAGACCGCGGGCCGCGGCCGGCTCGGCCGCCAGTGGGTCAGCGGCATCGGCGATTCGCTGACCTTCTCGCTGGGCCTGCCCATGGACCCGGTCGAATGGTCGGGACTGTCGCTGGCCGTGGGCGTGAGCCTGGCGCAAAGCCTGCAGCCGCAGCTGCCCTCTGCGGGCGATGCGCGCGCACGCCTGGGCCTCAAATGGCCCAACGACCTCTGGCTCGAAGGCGACCGCAAGCTTGGCGGCATCCTGATCGAGACCGCCAACGGCATCGGCCCCGGCGGCCCGTCGCGCTATGTGGTGATCGGCATGGGTCTCAACGTGCGGGCACCCGCGGCCGAAGGCCTGTCGACCAAGCCGGCCAGCCTGCACGACATCGACCCCGCGCTCGACGCCCCCACGGCGCTGGGCCGCATCGTGCCGCCGCTGGTCCAGGCCCTGCAGGCCTTTGAACAGCACGGCTTTGCACCGGTGCGCGCGCGCTTTGCCGAACGCGACTTGCTGCAAGGCCGTGTCGTCAACCTGAGCGACGGCCAGAGCGGCCTGGCCCAGGGCGTGGGTCCCGATGGCGCGCTGCTGGTGCAGACCGACGCGGGCCTGCGCGCCGTGACCAGTTCGGACATCAGCGTGCGGCCCCGCACCGCGCCCACTGCCTGACAGAAAGGCCTTCGATGCTGCGCATTGCCCTGTTGATCCTGCTGCTGGCCAATGCCGGCTATTTCGCCTGGAGCCAGGGCGCGCTGGCCAGCCTGGGCTGGGCCCCGGAGCAGCACCGCGAGCCCGAGCGCCTGCAGCAGCAGCTGCGCCCCGAAACGCTGCAATTGAAGCTCCCCGCCGCGGCGCAGGCCGAGGCACCGGCCGCGGCGCAGGCGCCAGCGCCCGCGCCCGCGGTGGCTGAAGCGCCGGCCGAGCCCGCCCCGGCCCCTGACGGCCCGGCCCAGTGCCTGCAAGCCGGCATCTATGACGACGACGCATCGGACACGCTGCGCCGCGCGCTGGTGCTGCAGTTGCCCGAAGGCAGCTGGAAGCTCGATGCCATCACCCAGCCCGGCCGCTGGATGGTCTACATGGGCAAGTTTGCGGACAACCAGGCGCTGGAGAAAAAGCGCGCCGAACTGGTGGCACGCAAGCTCGACCACGACCGCGCGGGCGGTACGCTCGAACCCGGCTTGTCGCTGGGCCGCTTCAGCAGCGAAGAGGCCGCCACGCGCGAGCTGACGCAGTTGGTGCGCCAGGGCGTGCGCAGCGCACGCGTGGTGCAGGAGCGCCCCGACAAGCATGGCTTCATCCTGCGCCTGCCCACGGCCACCCCGGCGCTGCGCGCGCAGGTCGAGGCGCTGCCGGCCTTCGGCGCCAAGCCGCTGCGCGCCTGCGCGTCGTGATCGCGGCACCCGCCGTCCCGATCCGCTCACCCTGGGCGGGCCCCCCTGGGCCTGTCGAAGGGTGTCCCCGGAGCTCGACCCAGCCCGTCCATCCTTCGACAAGCTCAGGACGAACGGTTGTTGAGCCGCGCACCCTGGGCGGGCCCCCCTGAGCCTGTCGAAGGGTGGGTGTCCACCGCCAACAAAAACGGCCCGGGAAAACCGGGCCGTTTTTTCATGCGCAGCAAATGCTCAGGCGCGCGGGTCCAGCGCCATCAGGTCTTCGACCAGGGCTTGCAGGTCCCTGGTCAGGCGCAGGTAGCCCGCCTGGTCGAGTTCCAGCGTCTGCTCGTCCATATAGATCTTGCGGTTGATCTCGATCTGGATGCTGTGGCGGTTGTCGGCCGGGTTGCCATAGCGGCGCACCAGCTCCACGCCCTTGTAGGGGTGGTTGTAGTCGACGCTGTAGCCGCGCTCGCGCAGGAAGCTGCAGATGCGCTGCGACAGGCGCGGGTCGGCCGTGCTGCCGTCGCGGTCGCCAATCACGAAATCGGCGTGCACCAGGCCCGGATGCAGCGTGGCATGGCTGGCCGCGACCGCGGGCATCGAGTGGCAGTTGATGTGGATGCTGTAGCCATGGCGCGCATGCGCCGCGTCGATCGCCTTGGCCACGGCCGCGTGGTAGGGCTTCCAGCAGCGCTCGATGCGCGCCAGCAGTTCGTCCACCGACAGCGCGCGCTCGTAGATCGGCACGCCGGCGTCGGTGAACTTCCAGATCAGGCCCTTGCCCAGCCGCACCTTCTGCAGCACCACCGGGTCGTCGGTGACCGGCAGCGGCCAGTCGCCGTCGATCATGCCGCAGTCGATTTCCGTGGTGTCCCGGTTGGCATCGAGATAGATGCGCGGAAAGTGCGCCTCGACCCAGCTCACGCCCAATGCGGGCGCAAACGCATAGATCTTCTCGACATGCGTGTCTTCGGCCTGGCGCAGCGTGGCCAGCGGCAGGCACGACCCGAAGTCCTCGGGATACCAGGTACCGCTGTGCGGCGAATCCAGCACCACGGCGCTGGTGCCGGGGACGCTGGTCACCATCTGGGCCGGAGCGGGCGCATCGGCAGCGCCGGCGGCGCCGGGCTGGGCATGCTGGAAACGTTGGCTGATCAATTGCAAGACGGGATGCATAAGCAGACTGAGAGTGAGGGTGTCGTCCCCCTCCCCACAGAGGAAAGGGGGAGGCCGCGCAAGCGGCTGGTGGGGGTATTAATCCAGCTGGATCTTTGCGTAGGCAGCGACCTGCTTCATCTTGGCGATCTCGGTCTCGATCTGCTTGGTGAAAGCGGCCGTGCTGGTACCGGTGGGGTACAGGCCTTGAGCGGCCATGCGCTGCTTGACCACGTCTTCCTTCAGCGCCGCGGCAACGGCTTTCTGGATGCGCGCGACCTGGGCCGCGGGCATGGACTTGGGTGCCACCAGGCCGAACCACGAAGGATCGTTGATGTCCTTGTAGCCGAGTTCGGCGTAGGTCGGCACATTGGGCAGCACGTCGAGGCGCTCGGGCCAGCTCACGGCAATCGCGCGGACCTTGCCAGAGTTGATCTGGGCCAGCGACGAAGCCACCTGGTCGAAGTACACGGGGACCTGGCCGCCGAGCACGTCATTGATGGCCGGGCCCGCGCCGCGGTAGGGGATGTGCAGCATGTCGGTGCCGGTGGCACGCTTGAACAGCTCGCCCCACATGTGGCCGATGGTGCCGTTGCCGGGCGTGGCGTAGCTGACCTTGCCGGGGTTGGCCTTGAGGTAGGCGACCAGTTCGGCCATGTCCTTGACCGGCAGGGCCTTGGGATTGACCACGATCACGCCCGGGGCCTTGACCATTTCGGTCACGCCGACGAAGTCCTTGGTGGCGTCGTAGGGCAGCTTGGACAGCACGGCGGGGTTCACGCCATGGGTCGACAGCGTGGCCACGCCCAGCGTCAGGTTGTCGGTGGCACGCGCCACTTCGGACATGCCGATCGAGCCGCCGGCACCGGCGCGGTTCTCGATCACCACGGGCTGGTTCAGCAGGCGGCCCAGCACGTCCTGCAGGTTGCGCACGACCATGTCGGTCGAGCCGCCCGGCGGGAAAGGCACCACGATGCGCAGGGGCCGGCTATTGTCCTGCGCAAAAGACATTCCAGGAACGACAGTTGTGGCAGCGAGGGAGGCAATAAAGTGACGACGTTGCATGGTGAAATTTTCCTTTTCGATAACAAAGATTAACGGAATTCGTGGTACAGACAAAGCAATACCTATGCCTGTTATTATTCCAAATCGGAATATATTGAAGCTTTTCCAGCATCCCTAGTCCACCTCCGTGATTCCCCGCCATGACCAGTTTGCGCCGACTCAACCCTCCCGTGCACCTGCTGCGGGCTTTCTCCACCGTGGTGCGTTTCGGCGGGGTTTCGCGCGCCGCCGAGGCGCTGCATCTGACGCAGAGCGCCGTGAGCAAACAGGTGCAGGAACTCGAGAAATGGGTCGGCGTGATGCTGTTCGAGCGCAACCGCAAGCGCCTCACGCTGACCCCGGCCGGCGAGCGCTACGAACGCGCGGTGCGCGCCTTGCTGTCGCAGCTCGAGGCCGCCACGCTCGAGCTGATCACCAGCGACGACCGCAGCGGTGCGCTCTACCTGTCGGTGCTGCCCACCTTCGGCGCCAAGTGGCTCATTCCGCGGCTGCCGCAGTTCCAGCAGCGCGAGCCGCAGGTCACGCTGCATTTCGTGCCCTATGTGCACGGCTATGACTTCGAGAGCCCGACACTCGACTGCTCCATCCTGTTCGGCGACGGCCACTGGCCGGGCGCGCGCGCCCACTATCTCGTCGGCCAGCAGGTGGCGCTGATCGCGCCGCCGCTGGGCAGTCCCGGCGCGCTGGATCTGCGCCAGCCCGCAGACCTGATCGCCTGCACGCGGCTGCGCCATGTGACCATTCCCGATGCCTGGGCACAGTGGTGCGAGGCCCATGGCGTGAGCGGCATGCGCGCTTTGGATGGTCCGCAGTTCGACCAGTTCCAGAGCATCATCCGCGCGGTGATGGCGGGCATGGGCGTGGCCCTGGTGCCGCGCTGCCTGGTGCAGGATGAAATTGCCTCGGGCCTGGTCACCGAGCCGCTGCCCGGCTATACCAGCCACCTCGGCTACTGGTTCCTCTATCCCGAGGGGCGGGCCCAGCATGGCGCGTTGGCCTCGCTGCGCGACTGGCTGCTGGAATCGGCCGCGCAATCGGCCGCCGCGATGCTCGCCGCCAGCCGCGCCGCCGCGGTCAAGGCGGCGGGCGCGGACCGCAGCTGAACCCAGGTCCGCATCAGGGCAACGCGGCCAGCGCCGGCAGCGCCCGCAACGCCGAAAAACGCACGCTGAAGCGCGCCCCCGGCGGCAGCTGCTGCGGACGCGCCGCATCGAGCGACACCTGGGCGCCATGCTGGCGTGCAATCTCCTGCACGATGGGCAGGCCCAGCCCGGAGCCATCGGCCTGCGTGCCGAGCGCGCGGTAGAACGGCTGGAACACTAGCGCGCGCTCCGCCTCGGGCACACCGGGCCCGGTGTCCTCGACCTCGAGCAGCAGCATGCGTTCGAAGGTGTCGGCCAGCAGCCGCACCGTGACCACGCCGGGCTGCTCCGGGGTGGACGGCGTGTAGTTGATCGCGTTGTCGACGAGGTTGCGCACCAGCTCGGTCAGCAGCGTTGGATTGCCTTCCATCCAGACCCCGGGCGCACCCGGCTCGGCGCCGTCGTAGCCCAGGTCGACATGCTTGTCGAGCGCGCGCGGCACCGAGTCGCGCACCACGTCGATCACCAGCTGCGCGAGGTCGCAGCGCTGCTTTGCCATGGCCGCGCCCGTGCCTTCGACGCGCGCCAGCGCCAGCAGCTGGTTGACGGTGTGGCTCGCGCGCATGCTGGCGCGGCCGATCTGCTGCAGCGAGCGCTTGAGTTCCTGCGTACTGGTGCCCTCGCGCTGCGCGAGGTCGGCCTGCATGCGCAGGCCCGCCAGCGGGGTCTTGAGCTGGTGCGCGGCATCGGCAAGAAAGCGCTTTTGCGTCGCCAGCGATTCGTTCAGGCGGCACAGCAGGTCGTCGACGGCATTGACCAGTGGCGCGACTTCCAGCGGAACATCCTCGAAGTTCAGCGGCGACAGGTCGTCGGGCTTGCGCGCGCGGATGCGCTCCTCGAGCCGGTGCAGCGGCGTGATGCCGCGCGCCAGCGCCATCCACACCAGCATCACCGCCAGCGGCAGCACAACGAACTGCGGCAGCATCACGCCGCGGATGATCTCCCCGGCCAGCGCACTGCGTTGGTCGCGGGCCTCGGCGACCTGCACCAGCGCCAGTGGCTGGCCGGGTTCCGGCAGCGGCACCCACAACGCCGCCAGGCGCAGGTCCACGCCGCGCAGTTCGGCGTCGTACAACTGGACCTCGCCATTGCGCCGCTCGGCATCGGTCCAGGGCGGCCGCGGCAGCGCGCTTTCGCCCGCCGCCAATCGGCCCTGCGGGTCCAGCACCTGGTAGAAAACGCTGTCGGCAGCGCTCGCGCGCAGGTTGTGGCTCAGCGCCTGCGCCAGGCTGAACTGCAATTGCCCCTGCTGCACCTGCCGCGCCAGCACGCGCACGTCATATTCCAGCGCGCGGTCATAGGGCTGGTTGGCCAGTCCCTGCGCCACCAGCCAGGTCAGGGCCAGGCTCACGGGCCACAGCAGCAGCAAGGGCGTGAGCATCCAGTCCAGGATGCCGCCAAACAGCGAATACTGCTCGCGCTGGAAGAGTTTCATGGCGTATCGGGAAGCACGCGATTGGCGGTCTGTTCGTCCTGAGCGGGAGAAGCGAGACACGTCTCGCCAGACGTGACCAAGAAACAGCAAGGCCTCTGCTGGTTCCCCGTTCGTCCTGAGCCTGTCGAAGGATGAACGCAGGGCCTCCATACAGTAGCCACGGCTTCTTTGCGGCACGCCCTAAAACGCCCTTCGACAGGCTCAGGGCGAGCAATGTGCGAGGAAGTCGCTGCCTCCCAGCAGTCAGCCATGCTCAATCGCGGATCTTTTCGAGGCAATATCCCAGCCCCCGCACGGTCGCAATGCGGATCGGCCCATGCTCGATCTTCTTGCGCAGGCGATGGATGTAGACCTCGATCGCGTTGTTGCTCAGCTCCTCGCCCCATTCGCACAGGCGCTCGACCAGCTGGTCCTTGCTGACCAGGCGGCCCGCGCGCTGCAGCAGCACTTCCAGCAAGCCCAGTTCGCGCGCCGAAAGCTCGACCATCTTGCCGTCGATGGTGGCCACCCGGCCCGACTGGTCATAGACCAGCGGCCCATGCTTGATGGTGCTGCTGGCGCCGCCCATGCCGCGGCGCGTCAGGGCGCGCACGCGCGCTTCGAGCTCCTGCAGGCTGAATGGCTTGGCCATGTAGTCGTCGGCGCCGAAATCGAGCCCCTTGACGCGTTCTTCGACGCTGTCGGCGGCCGTGAGGATCAGCACCGGCAGGCCGTCGCCGCGCCCGCGCAGCCGGCGCAGCACTTCGAGGCCATGCATCTTCGGCAGGCCCAGATCGAGGATCAGCAGGTCGAACTCGCTGCTGGTCATCAGCACCGACTCGGCTTCGCTGCCGCTGGCCACATGGCTGACCACGGCGCCCGAGCCGCGCAGGCTGCGCAACAGGCCATCGGCAAAGACCTGGTCGTCCTCGGCAATCAAGATGCGCATGCGGATATTTCCCTGAATGGACACGGCAGTGCAAGACCGCCGGGGGTTTGGTCGATTCTAGGGGTGGATGGCGCCGCCCGGCCTGGGGTTTTCGCGCTATGCCGGCTTGCCGCTGCTGGCGGCATAGACCTCGAGCCCGAGCGCCACCACGGTCGCGACCTCGTCCCCGACTTCGGCGCGGAACTCGGCCTCGGCCTGGGCCACGGCCGCCTGGAACGCCTGCAGCCAGCTGAGCCCCGTGGGCGTGAAGCGGATCCAGCGCGTGCGCCGGTCACGCGCATCGGGCTCGCGCGTGACCAAGCCCCATGCCAGGCACTGCTCGACCAGATCGGCCATCGCCTGCTTGCTCATGCCGGCGCGCTCGGCGAGATCGGTCAACCGGTCGCCGGCCAGCGACAGATGGCGCGTGATGTGGATGTGCGCGGCGCTGACCTGGTCGCGCGCCGCAAGGTTGGACAGCGCCAGCGGCACCTCGAGCGCATGCGCCATCAGCTGCATGACACGCGCATCGAAGCGGCGCATCGAATGCCCGAGCAAGCGGCCCAGATGGAGCTGGCGCCAGTCATCGGAATAGGAAGTGGAAGGTGAAAGGGATGCCATGAGTAATTGTCAGGGAAACTGACTAAAAATCATCTATACAGAAAAGTACAACCCTCATAAACTACTGTTCAAGCATCCAGGCTGGCAGTAACAACAGACCGTCGGTGCTCTCCAAAATCATTGCTTTATCAGGAGTTTTTCATGGACGTCACCACAGTCAAGGGCAGCAACCCCGCCACCGCAGCCAACAGCGAAAAAGCCAAGGCCCTGCAAGCCGCGCTCGCGCAGATCGAAAAACAGTTCGGCAAGGGCACCATCATGCGCCTGGGCGAAGGCGAAGCCATCGAGGACATCCAGGTCGTTTCCACCGGCTCGCTGGGCCTGGACATCGCCCTGGGCGTCGGCGGCCTGCCGCGCGGCCGCGTGGTCGAGATCTACGGCCCGGAATCGTCGGGCAAGACCACGCTCACGCTGCAGGTCATTGCCGAAATGCAAAAGCAAGGCGGCCAGTGCGCGTTTGTCGACGCCGAGCATGCGCTTGACGTGCAATATGCGCAGAAGCTGGGCGTGCAGCTATCCGACCTGCTGATCAGCCAGCCCGACACCGGCGAACAGGCGCTCGAGATCGTCGACAGCCTGGTGCGTTCGGGTGCCGTCGACCTGATCGTCATCGACTCGGTGGCGGCGCTCACGCCCAAGGCCGAAATCGAAGGCGAAATGGGCGATGCGCTGCCCGGCCTGCAGGCCCGCCTGATGAGCCAGGCGCTGCGCAAGCTCACCGCGACGATCAAGAAGACCAACTGCATGGTCATCTTCATCAACCAGATCCGCATGAAGATCGGCGTGATGTTCGGTTCGCCCGAAACCACCACCGGCGGCAATGCGCTCAAGTTCTATGCCTCCGTGCGCCTGGACATCCGCCGCACCGGCACGATCAAGAAGGGCGACAACGCCATCGGCAACGAAACCCGCGTCAAGGTGGTCAAGAACAAGGTCAGCCCGCCGTTCAAGACCGCTGAATTCGACATCCTGTTCGGCGAGGGCATCTCGCGCGAAGGCGAAATCATCGACATGGGCGTCGAAGCCAAGATCCTCGACAAGTCGGGGGCCTGGTACGCCTACCGCGGCGAGAAGATCGGCCAGGGCCGCGACAACGCGCGCGAATTCCTGCGCGAGAACCCGGACCTGGCGTTCGAGATCGAGAACCGCGTGCGCGAAAGCCTGGGCGTGTCCCTGCTGGCCGGCGCCACCCCGGCTCCCGCCGCCGGCGGCAAGCCGGCCAAGGCCGACAAGGGCGCGGACAAGGCCGCAGCGGCCACTGCACCCGCGGGCGAGTAAGCAGTGAAGCCCGGGCTGGGCCGCGTAGGCCCGGCCCGGGCTTTTGCTTTTGCATTGCCATGGGCTTCGACACCCTCTCCCTCAAGGGCCGCGCGCTGCGCCTGCTGGCGCAGCGCGAGCATTCCCGGCTCGAACTCGAACGCAAGCTGGCGGCCCATGTGGCCGAAGGCGACGATCTCGCCGCGACGCTCGACGAGCTGGAAGCGAAGAATTTCATCAATCCCGAACGCGTCGCGCAATCGCTGGCCTACCGCCGCGGCAGCAAGCTGGGCACGGCGCGCGTGGTTCAGGAAATGCGCAGCAAGGGCCTCGACGACGACACGGTGCGCGCCGCGACCCAGGAACTGCGCGCCACCGAATGGCAGCGCGCGCATGCCGTCTGGCGCCAGCGCTTTGGCGCACCTGCAGAAACACCACAGGACCGGCTCAAGCAGATGCGCTTTCTGGCCAGCCGGGGGTTTTCGGGCGATGTGGTGCGCAAGGTGGTGGCCGGGCAGCAGCCCGAGGAATAGCTTTGCGGCCGCAGGAATGACAAACCGTTCGTGGTGAGCCTCTCTGGCCGGGCGCGTCGAACCATGAACTGCCTGCCTCGCGCAAACGCAAGCCGCGGGCACTTGGCGCGCGACCTATCGGCCGCGCCGCCCTTACACCCCCAGCATCAATTGCAGGTTCTGCACCGCCGCGCCGCTCGCGCCCTTGCCCAGGTTGTCGAGGCGGGCGATCAGCACGGCATGGCGGTATTGCTCGTTGGCGAACACGCGGATTTCAAGCTTGTTGGTATTGGCCAGCGTGTCGGCGGCAAGCTTGCCGTCGTCGGTTGGCGGCAGCACCGAGACCCATTGCTCGGGCGTGGCGGTGCGCGCGTAATGGCTGGCCAGCGCGTCATGCAGGTCGGCGGCCTTGGGCGCGCCGGGCAGCAGATCGAGGTGCAGGGGCAGATGCACCAGCATGCCCTGAGCGAAATTGCCCACGGCGGGAATGAACAGCGGGCGGCGCGTGAGGCCGGTATAGCGCTGGATCTCGGCGATGTGCTTGTGCGACAAGCCCAGCGCATAGGCTTCATAGGGCGCGGCGGTGCCGGCCTCGTAGGCTTCGATCATCGGACGGCCGCCGCCGGTATAACCCGACACCGACGGCAGGCTGACCGCGAAGTCCGCAGGCAGCAGGCCGGCATCGACCAGCGGGCGCAGCAGCGCAATGGCGCCGGTGGCATAGCAGCCGGGGTTGGAGACGCGCGCCGCGCCCTTGACGGCTTCGAGCTGGCCGTCGCAGAGCTCGGGAAAGCCGTAGACCCAGCCGGGGGCGGTGCGGTGCGCGGTCGAGGCGTCGATGATCTTGATGCTGCGGCCGGTTTCCGCCGTGATGGCATCGACCATGGCCACGGTCTCGCGCGCGGCGTCGTCATGCAGGCACAGGATGACCAGGTCCACGCCCGCAATCAATGCGCGCTTGGCGGCTGGATCCTTGCGCAGTTCGGGCGCAATGCTGACCAGCTCGATCGCGGGCATGGACTGCAGCCGCTCGCGGATCTGCAGACCCGTGGTGCCGGCTTCGCCATCGATGAACACTTTGGACATGGGAAATCTCCTGCAATCGGTCCAGGCCTCGCGCTACAAGCGCCACGCAAAAGCCAGTATATGGGTTAGTAGTTTTACACCAGGGATGGTGCATCGCAGCATGATACATTTCCGGGCTGCCATGTCCCATGCCCGCGGCCAGACAGCATTATGGCAACCGGGTAAACCACCATTCCTGAGAGAGAGACAGCTCATGAAGATTCATGAATATCAAGGCAAGGAAATCTTGCGTACGTTCGGCGTGCCCGTTCCGCGCGGCATCCCTGCATTCACAGTACAAGAAGCCGTCGAAGCGGCTCAGAAGCTCGGCGGCCCGGTGTGGGTCGTGAAGGCCCAGATCCACGCGGGCGGCCGCGGCAAGGGCGGCGGCGTCAAGGTTGCCAAGAGCATCGACGACGTCAAGCGCCTGGCTGGCGAAATCCTCGGCATGCAGCTGATCACGCATCAGACCGGCGCCGAAGGCCAGAAGGTCCGCCGCCTGTACATCGAAGACGGCGCAGATATCCAGCAGGAATACTACCTGTCGGCCGTGACCGACCGCGCGACGCAGAAGGTTGCGTTCATCGCTTCGAGCGAAGGCGGCATGGATATCGAGGAAGTGGCCCACTCCACGCCCGAGAAGATCATCACCGTGATGGTCGACCCCCTGCAAGGCTTCACCCAGGCCAACGGCGAAGAGCTGGCCAAGGGCATCGGCATGCCGCAAGACTCGGTGGCGCAGTTCATCGACGTGTGCCAGAAGATCTACAAGTGCTACATGGACACCGACGCGTCGCTGGTTGAAATCAACCCGCTGAACCGCGACAGCAAGGGCACCATCACCGCCCTGGACGCCAAGTTCAACTTCGACCCCAACGCACTGTTCCGCCACCCCGAAATCGTTGCCTTCCGCGACCTGGACGAAGAAGATCCGGCCGAAGTCGAAGCCTCGAAGTTCGACCTGGCCTACATCTCGCTGGACGGCAACATCGGCTGCCTGGTGAACGGCGCCGGCTTGGCCATGGCCACCATGGACACCATCAAGCTGTTTGGCGGCGAACCTGCCAACTTCCTGGACGTGGGCGGCGGTGCCACCCCCGAGAAGGTCACCGAAGCCTTCAAGATCATGCTGAAGAACCCCAAGGTCGAAGGCATCCTGGTCAACATCTTCGGCGGCATCATGAAGTGCGACACCATCGCCACCGGCGTGATCACTGCCTGCAAGGCCGTGAACCTGCAAGTGCCGCTGGTCGTGCGCATGAAGGGCACGAACGAGGAACTGGGCAAGAAGATGCTGGCCGAATCCGGCCTGCCCATCATCTCGGCCGACACCATGGCCGAAGCCGCCACCAAGATTGTCGAAGCCGTCAAGTAACCGACCCTGGAGCCAACACATGTCGATCTATATCAACAAAGACACCAAAGTCATCACCCAGGGCATCACCGGCAAGACGGGCCAGTTCCACACCGAGAAGTGCCAGGAATACGCGAACGGCAAGAACTGTTTCGTGGCCGGCGTGAACCCGAAGAAGGCTGGCGAGTCGATCTTCAACATCCCAATCTACGGTTCGGTCAAGGAAGCCGCGCACCAGACCGGCGCCACCGTGTCGGTGATCTACGTGCCGCCCGCAGGCGCTGCCGCTGCCATCTGGGAAGCCGTCGAAGCCGACCTGGACATGGCGATCTGCATCACCGAAGGCATCCCCGTCCGTGACATGCTCGAAGTGCGCAACCGCATGAAGGCCAAGGAAGCCGCCGGCGGCAAGAAGACCCTGCTGCTGGGCCCCAACTGCCCCGGCCTGATCACGCCCGACGAGATCAAGATCGGCATCATGCCCGGCCACATCCACAAGAAGGGCCGCATCGGCGTGGTCTCGCGCTCCGGCACGCTGACCTATGAAGCCGTGGCGCAGCTGACCGAACTGGGCATTGGCCAGTCGACCGCTGTCGGCATCGGTGGCGACCCGATCAACGGCCTGAAGCACATCGACGTGATGAAGGCTTTCAACGACGATCCGGACACCGACGCCGTGATCATGATCGGTGAAATCGGCGGCCCCGATGAAGCCGAAGCCGCCATGTGGTGCAAGGCCAATATGAAGAAGCCCATCGTCGGCTTCATCGCTGGCGTCACCGCCCCTCCGGGCAAGCGCATGGGCCACGCCGGCGCGCTGATCTCCGGCGGCGCCGACACGGCAGATGCCAAGCTCGCCATCATGGAAGAGTGCGGCTTCACGATCACCCGCAACCCGTCGGAAATGGGCCGCCTGCTCAAGGGCCTGATCTGATCCACGGCGGCTGACGCCGCCGCGCGCACCGCTGCCCGGGAGCCGGTGCGCAAGACAAGGGATGGATGCCGGTGCGCAATGGCGCGCCTGCACCATCCCTTTTTTTCATGCCGCAGGGCATGCCGTGCGGGCCGGCAAATACCCCATCCACGTGGCCGTGGCAAGATGCGCTTGCGTCCAATGTCAGGCGCATGCCGCCGCACACAGAATGCAGGGGCATTCCCGCCCCCTGGACAATTGCATCCCCGCGCGCCTGCGGGCCGTTCCCACTACCCCCTCCATCCGTGTTCCTGAGCCTTCGCCGCCCTCCTCCGCCAGAGTCGCAATGGCGCTACGCCTTCGTGCAGCGCACCGACCGCGGCCTGGTACGCGCCAACAATGAGGATGCCGTGCATGCCGAGGCGGGCGCTGCCTGGTCGCTGGCCGTCCTGGCCGACGGCATGGGCGGCTACCAGGCGGGCGAGGTCGCCAGCGCACTGGCGGTGCAATGCGTCGTGCAATCGCTGCAGCACAGCGCCGCGCAGCCCGCGCCCTCGTCCGTGCCGGCACGCATGGCGGCCGTGCACCGCGCACTCGAGCAATGCGTGCAAAAGGCCAACACCGCGGTGCGCGCACATGCCGCGCGCCATCCGGAATGCGAAGGCATGGGCACCACCG
The DNA here is from genome assembly GCF_013363755.1 of Comamonas antarctica. Lineage (NCBI taxonomy): Bacteria > Pseudomonadati > Pseudomonadota > Betaproteobacteria > Burkholderiales > Comamonadaceae > Comamonas > Comamonas antarctica. The sequence continues at coordinate 111,345 of NZ_CP054840.1, read as the reverse complement.
TCGTGGCCGCGGTGTTCACGCAGGACCGGCTGGTCGTGGCCCATCTCGGCGACTCGCGCGCCTATCTGTGGCGCCGCGGCACGCTGCGCCAGCTCACCACGGACCATTCCTGGCTGCAGGAGCTGATCGATGCAGGCCATATCAGCGTCGAGGCCGCGGCGCAGTCCGGCCAGGGCCACCTGATCACGCGCGCGCTGGGGGTGAGTGCACGCGCCCAGCCCACGCTGTACGAAGAACCGCTCGAAGCCGGCGACCGCGTGCTGCTGTGTTCCGACGGCCTCAGCGACATGCTGGGCGCGGCCGACATCGCGGCGTTGCTGGCCCTGCCCCAGCCGCTGAGCCTGCAGGCCGACCAGTTGATTGCGCAGGCCAATGCCAGGGGCGGGCATGACAACATCAGCGTGATCATCGCGGCTGTAGAACCCGCGCCTGCGGACCAGGACCACTGAAGCGCCTGCGGCTAAACTCACGCCTTGCCGCGCGGCCCCGCCCGCGGCGTCGCGTTCCACCACCCGCAGGAGTCCATGCATGCCCCGCCTGGTCATTTCAATCGATGGCGCCATCATCAAGGAAGTCGCGCTGACCAAGGAGCGCACCACGCTCGGGCGCCGGCCCTACAACGACATCGTGATCAGCAATCTGGCCGTGAGCGGCGAGCATGCACTGCTGCATTGTGTGGGCGGCCGCGTGCACATCGAAGACCTGCAAAGCACCAACGGCACCTATGTGAACCAGCAGCGCATCGCGCGCCAGGAACTGCAGCATGGGGATCTGCTGAACATCGGGCAGTATGAGATGCGCCTGCAGCTGAGCCCCGAAGAGTACACACAATGGGGCGCCGCAGCGGCGGCCGCGCAGCCGGCGTGCCTGCGGCTCGAAGGCGACACCCCGCGTGAGGTGGCCCTGCTCAAACCCGTAACCACCCTGGGCAAGCCCGGCGTCGCGGTGGCCACCATCACGCGCAAGTCCTCGGGCTTCATGCTGGCACGCACCGAGGGCGCGGATGGCAGCCTGCGCCTCAATGGACTGGGGGTCGGCGCCGATGCCAGGCCATTGCAGCATGGTGACCTGATTGAACTGGCAGGCAGCCGGCTGCACTTTTTGCGGCTTCAAGCCGGGGCCTGACGCTCTGCTCCGCCCCAAAGTGACATGTTTTGTCCTTGAGTCAATGAATTTGACAACTTTGTCACATAGAAGCGGCATTCTTGTCAGAGAATGTTTGAACTTCGCAGAATTTGCAACAAAGTTTTGCAGCGAGGCAGGTTCTTCCTCTGAGCGCGTGATGGCATGACAATTGCTGATACAGGTTACCTAATTTTTCTACCCAGGAGCTTTCCATGAAGCGTTCAATCCAAAAAGGTTTTACCTTGATCGAACTGATGATCGTTGTGGCGATCATTGGTATTTTGGCGGCCGTGGCGCTGCCGGCTTATCAGGATTACACGATCCGGGCGCGCGTGACGGAAGGCTTGAGCTTGGCTAACGCGGCCAAGACCGCGGTTGTCGATGCTTTCAATAACCGTAACAGTGGTGAGGTCGAAGCTTACAATGGAACTGCAGCTCAAGCTGCCCCAGCAACCGCAGGCAATACGGTATATGCCTATAGCTACACTGCGGGCACTAACGTTGCCTCGATCGCTATCGCGGCGATTCCGGCTACTCCCGTTATTGGTTCGGGACGTATTTCTATCACTTACGCTGGTCAAGTCGCAACTGCGCTGGGAAATCCTCTTTTGCTGACTCCTGGCAGTGGCACGGTCACCAACTCTGGTGTTCCTAGCGCTGCCATGGTTGTGGGCGCTCCTGTCGTTTGGGGCTGTGGCATTGCAACCGCTGCAGCTTTCAAATATCTGCCTGCAAACTGCCGCTTTGTGGTTGCCGCAGCAGCAACGTGATTTTCATTTAACAGCATGTTAAGTGCTGGAAAATTTAGGCATCGCAGTGTGCTAATGATAAAAAAGGGCCGCGCGGCCCTTTTTTATTTCCAACAGCATTTATAACAAGGACGCAAATCATGCTCAACGGAAGAATTTTAGCTGCCATCATTAATGCAGCACTTTCGCTTGTTATTGCGATTGTCATTTCATTTATTGTCTTCAGGATCTGGTTTCCTAGCCCCCTTGTTAATCTAACAGAAAGCACTTCACTCTATTGGCTGGTCACTATCATCAATGTGATCTGCGGCCCTTTGTTGCTTTATATCATTTGGAATTCGAAGAAGTCTCGGCGCGAGTTAATGCTCGATGCGTCAGTCGTTGTTGCTATACAACTCATTACACTCGTATATGGTGTTTGGACGATTTATCAAATTCGCCCTGTTCACATTGTTTTTGAAACCGATCGTCTGCGAATGATAAATGCTATCGAAATTGATCCCGATGATTTAGCAAAAGGGCCTGACCGTTGGAAACGCCTACCATCGATGGGCCCAGAACTACTGAGTACGAGGACCCCAAAAGATGGCGATGAAATGCTGCGAAGCATCGATTTATCGCTGGCAGGTAAAGAACCTTCGCTGCGGCCTGAAATGTGGGAAGAATATGGTCCAGCCAAGGGAAAGGTTCGAGCAGCGAGCAGAAATCTTGCAGAGCTAGTTGCGGTATATCCGGACAAGCAGACGGAAATAAAACGGCTTGCGCAGAAGTTCAAGGTACCGCATGAATCCATCGTCTGGCTGCCCTTCACCAGCGTTCGGTCCATGGACTGGGTGGCGTTGATTGACGCGCGCAACATGGAGCCTTTCACCTATATTCCGGGTGACGGGTTCATTCCGCGCCGGTAGACACTTCCTGCACGTGCTTGAAAAACTGGACGTTCTTGCTTCGACAAGCTCAGCACGAACGGAGGTGGTTTTCGCGCAAGCGACGAGTGAGGCATCAACTGATGCGTGCAAAAAATTTCGCTTTCGCGCATCATCCAACCAATAGCTATTTCCCCTGCCATCAAGAATGGCTCACGAGGTGCAAGCCGCATCCAGATCTTTATCCAGGAGCTTCAATGAAACGCACCCTCCAACAAGGTTTCACCCTGATCGAATTGATGGTGGTGGTAGCGATCATTGGCATCCTGGCCGCCGTGGCCTTGCCCGCTTATCAGGATTACACGACCCGGGCTCGCGTCAGCGAAGGCCTTACGTTAGCCACTACAGCCAAGGCAGCGGTGGCGGAAACACTGTCCACGGCCACTACCGCCGGTGTGGCCCCCTATGCCGGGACCGGCGCGGCGACTGTACCGACCTCAACCCTGGCAGCGTATACCTACGAATATGTCGCAGGCTCCAATGTCGCTTCGATTGCCATTGCCGGCATTGCAGCCCTGGCCACACCAGTGATGGGCGATGGCCGGATCACCATCACCTATGCGGGACAGGTGGCTGGATCATTGGGTGCACCGATTTTGCTGACTCCTGGCAGCGGCACCGTGACCAATTCGGCACTTCCATCCAATCCCATGCGTGCGGCTCAACCGATTGTCTGGGGTTGCGGAATTGCCAATGCGGCGGCTTTCAAGTTTCTGCCAGCTAATTGCCGCTATCTGGTGTCGTGATGCGTTTCCGAGCACCGGACGTTCATCCTTCGACAAGCTCAGGACGAACGGTCACAGCCCGTTCACCCTGAGCCTGTTGAAGCGACCCTGTCTAAGCGACCCTGTCTAAGCGACCCTGTCTAAGCGACCCTGTCTAAGCGACCCTGTCTAAGCGACCCTGTCGAAGGGTGTTTCAACTCAAACGTAGCGCCGGATAGGTTGATTTAGGGGAAACGTCAATCAGCCTTCCACCTGCCAAGACCCCGACTTTCCCCCGTGCTTCTCCAGCACCCGCACGCCGGAGATAGTCATCCCCCGGTCCGCGGCCTTGCACATGTCGTAGATCGTCAGCAGGGCAATCTGCACCGCCGTCAGTGCTTCCATTTCCACACCGGTCGGGCCCACGGTTTCCACGGTGGCGCGGCATTCGACGGTGTTGCCGGCTTCCTTCAATTGGAATTCCACGGCGACACGCGTCAGCGCCAAGGGGTGGCATAGCGGGATCAGCTCGCTGGTTTTCTTTGCGGCCATGATGCCGGCAATGCGCGCAATGCCCAATACATCGCCTTTCTTGGCGGAGCCCGACGCAATCAGCGCCAGCGTGGCCGGCAGCATCTCGATGCGGCCTTCGGCGATGGCGAGGCGGTGGGTGGCGGGCTTGGCGGCGACGTCGACCATATGGGCCTGGCCCTGGGCGTCGAAATGGGTGAGTGGTGAGGTCATGGCGGTGGGGCGGCACCCCGCTGTGCGGGTGTCCGATGGAACGTTAAGACAATCAGGGCATCATAGCGGGGTGTGTCACTGCCAGCACCGGTCCGCGGCTGCTGCTCCAGGTTCAAAGAATGCCTTCTTTTCCACAACACCCACGGCGCCTGCTGGCTGCGCTGGCGCTGGCCGGCGCCGGCTGGCTGCCGCTTTCCGCGTCGGCCCAGCTGCAGCTGCCCACGCTGGGCGACGGCGCGTCCATCACCACCAGCGACGAGCGGCGCATGGGCGACCGCATCATCCGTTCGCTGTACCGCGACCCCGACTATCTCGAGGATGGCCCGCTGCAGGAATATGTCGAGGGCATCTGGAAACCGCTGCTGGCCGCGGCGCGTGCGCGCGGCGAGCTGTCGCCCGAGCTGGACGAGCGCTTTGCCTGGCAGATCCTGCTGGGGCGCGACCGGTCGATCAACGCGTTTGCGCTGCCGGGCGGCTACTTCGGCGTGCATCTGGGGCTGATCGGCGTGGTCGGCACGCGCGACGAACTGGCGTCGGTGCTGGCCCACGAGCTGAGCCATGTGAGCCAGCGGCATATCGCGCGCATGATCGCGCAGCAAAGCCGCCAGTCGCCGCTGGTGATCGGCTCGATGATCCTGGGCGCGCTGGCCGCCGCCAAGAGCCCCGGCGCGGGACAGGCGCTGATGATTGGCGGCCAGGCGCTGACGGCGCAGAACCAGCTCAATTTCTCGCGCGACATGGAGCGCGAGGCCGACCGCATGGGCTACGGCCTGATGGCGCCCGCGGGCTTCGCGCCGCAGGGCGCGATCGGCATGTTCGACCGGCTGCAGCAGGCGAACCGGCTCAACGACAACGGCAGCTGGCCCTATCTGCGCAGCCACCCGCTGACCAGCGAACGCATTGCCGACATGCAGTCGCGGCTGCCCGCGGGCCAGCGGGCGGCGCAGCCCGCGCCTTCGCTCGAACACGCCATGATGGCGGCGCGCGCCCGCGTGCTGTCGCGGCCCGGGGTCGATGTGCTGCGGCAGTGGACGCGCCTGCCCGAATCCAGCGGCTTTGACGAGACGCCCCAAGGCCAGCGCGTGGCCGGGCTGTATGCCGCGGTGCTCGCGCATATGCAATTGCAGGATTGGGGGCCGGCGCGCGCCGGGCTGCCGGCGCTCACGCAGGCGCTGGCGGGCGACGCTGCAGGCCTGCGCCAGGCGGCGCTGCTGGCGGCGGAGCTGGAGCTGGCCGCAGGCCAGCCGCAGGCCGCGCTGGACGCCTTGGCACCGGCAATGCAAGCCGACGACAAGGCCGACAAGCCCACCAGGCCGGTGCTGCTGCTGCGCACGCAGATCCTGCTGCGCCTGGGCCAGGCGCAAGCCATGGCCCAGCCGCTGCAGACCTGGGTCACGCTGTATCCGCGCGATGCCGCTGCGTGGCAGACGCTCGCGCAGCTATGGCAGGCACAGAACCAGCCGCTGCGCGCCCTGCGTGCCGAAGGCGAGGCCCAGGCCGCGCACTACGACTACTCGGCGGCAGTGGACCGTTTTCGCGCCGGCCAGGAGCTGGCGCGGCGCAGCGGCTCGCAAAGCGACCACTTCGAGGCATCGATCATCGACACCCGGCTGCGCGCCACCGAGGAGCTGTTACGGGAACAGGCGGCGCAGCGCTGAATCGATGACCAGGCCCAGCGCCGAATAGATCAGCGAGCCCAGGAAGGCGGCGCCAAAGCCGCTGACCTGGATATCTGCCAGCACGTTGGCCGCGATCCAGAACATCAGCGCGTTGACGACAAACAGAAACAGGCCGAGCGTGAGCAGCGTCACGGGCAGCGTGAGCACCACCAGCACGGGCCGCAAGACGGCGTTGAGCAGGCCGATGACCAGCGCCGCGATCAGCGCCGAACCAAAGCCATGGATGGTCACGCCCGGGTAGATGGCCGCAACAGCCAGCAGCGCGACGGCATAGAGGAACCATTGGAGCAGGAGTTTCATGCTGCCAGCATAGCAGCGCGGGAGCGCGGGTGTCTTGCGCGTCGGGTCGATCCTTCGACAGGCTCGGGATCAGCCCGGACGCACCCTGGCTTACACCAGCGTTTCCTCCAGCATCCACGCCAGCAGGCTGCCCATGCCGGCGATCAGGCCCGAAGGGCCCCAGCGCGACTGCGGCTTCTGCACCGGGGCCTCGCGCTTGGGACGGCGTGCATCGACGACCTGGACCTGGCCATAGGCCTGCTGCAGTTCGCTCAGCAGTTCGGGCAGCGGCTGGCGCGCGAGCAGCGGTGTCACGTCAGCCGGCACAGACGCATTGGACGTCTGCAGGCTGGGCGTGAGTTGCGAAAACAGCTTGTCGGCCCACTGGTTGCGCCAGTTCTCGCGGGTCCGGTGGCTGGCCCACTTGCTCGCGCGGTGGGTGACGCGCGGCGCGCAGGCGACCAGCAGCCAGCGCGGGCTGGTGGCCTCGAACGTGGCGGCCAACGACGTGAGCAGCGGCAAGGCATGCGCCGCATCGTCCACATAGACAATGAAGGTGGTACGGTTCAAGAGAACTCCGGTGTGGCTGTGCCAATGAAAAAGGCAGGCCTTTTGGGGGGCCTGCCTTGGCAAGAAGGAAGGCTTGCGGCGGCCTGCGCCGCAAGCTCTGCCCGGTCAGGCGTGGCCCGAACCGTGGGTCACCTTGGGACGGCGCGAGGCGACGAACTTTCCGATGACCAGCACCAGCAGCGCGCCGGCGATCTGGGCGCCGTACTTCAGCGCGGTGGTCTGCTCCAGCTTGGGCATCCAGAGCCACTTCTCGGTGTTGGCGAAGACCGGATCGGACACCAGCATGCCGCCCGCGATCCAGCCCAGCAGCATGCCGCCGGCAACGATGATCAGCGGGAAGCGGTCCATCAGCTTGATGACCAGCTGCGAGCCCCAGACGATGATCGGGATCGAGATCAGCAGGCCCAGCGTGACCAGCAGCATCTGGTGGTCGCCCGAGCTTTGCGCGGCGCCGGCAATGGCAATCACGTTGTCCACGCTCATCACCAGGTCGGCAACGATGATGGTCTTGATGGCGGCCAGCAGCTTGTCGCTGCCCTGGATGCCGTCATGTGCGTCTTCTTCGGGAGCGATCAGCTTGACACCGATCCAGACCAGCAGCAGCGCGCCGACGAACTTCAGGAACGGCAGGGCCAGCAGCGTCATTGCAAACGCGATCAGGATCACGCGCAGGATGATGGCACCCGCGGTACCCCAGATGATGCCCTTGCGGCGCTGTTCGGGCGGCAGCTTGCGGCAGGCCAGTGCGATCACCACCGCGTTGTCACCGCCGAGCAGGATGTCGATGATGATGATCTGTCCCAGGGCTATCCAGAACGGCGTATGCGTGAGGAAGTCTAAATCCATAAAAACCTCGTTGTCGAATGCCAAAAAGCAGCAGGAACCTGGAGGTAATGAGCTGGTCCAGGCACCTGCGCGTCGGTTGGAAGCAGGTGCATGGATCTCTCACGCATCTTCCTGCGACAGCCAGAGCAGGAAGCTTGGGCCGAAGGGAAATGCTTTGACAGACCAGTGCACCGGTCTCTCAAAGGTCTTGCTCGGCACCGTGCAGCACGGAACCCGGGAGGCCGGAAGCTTGCGCTTCGTATTGACGACCTCGACGCTTGTGCGATTCGCCGGCAGGACCTGCCGGGCTTCGCAACGAGAGCTACTCCCCTTCGAAGCTTGCAATTTGAACACATTTGGCAAAGCTTTCGGCATAAACCTGTTTTTTTGCCGGATGAAGCCTGCGCCAAAGCCCATGGCGGCCTCACACCCGCGGCCCGGCGCTTATCATCCGGGGCCGCATTGTCCGCACCACCCATGGCAGGAATCCACATCACCGACATCGAGGCCGCCATCAACTACTGGCGCCGCAGAAAACCCTCGCCCGACGGCGTGCTGCTCGCACCCGAGGCTCGGGCGCTGGCCGATGTCTATGCGCTGATGATCTACCGCCACGCCAGCGAAGTGGCGGCGGACGACGTGCCCTCACATGCCCAGGCCGCGTGGCTGGCGTGGTACGACACCACGCCCGACACGCCCTGCATCGCGATCTGCTCGACCAGCCAGGGCGACAACCTGTGCAAGGGCTGTGGGCGTACTTTCGAGGAGGTGCAGCTGTGGCCGGGGTTCGACCCGGTGGAAAAACGCGCGGTCTGGCGGCGCATCACTGTCGAGGACACAGCCTGGCGCTTCAACCGCTATGCCGAGCGCGCGGCCGAAAACAAGTCCGGAACGGGGCGCTGAAGGGGGTGGAGGGCATGGGCCGGCCCGTCCATGGTTCGACGGGGCCGCCCAGGCAGGCTCACCCCGAACGGAGCCGCAAGCGCTTGACGCCCCGCCGCCGGCCTGGATGCGGCGTTATTTCCAGCGGACCGGCTCGACCGTCACGCTGCCGAGCTTGCTGCTGAGCGTGATCGCGCCTTCCTGGATGGTGGCCTGCAGCTGCATGCTGCGCTCGGCCAGCTGGGCCAGTTCAGGGGCCGCCTCGGACGGCAGGCGCCAGACTTCGAGCTTGGGCAGGCGGCTGAACTTGCTTTCAATGCCGCGCCACCAGACGTCGGCCGAATGCGCGAACGGATAGAGCAGCACCTGGTCCGACTTGCTGCAGGCCTTGGCAATGGGCTTGTCTTCGGGCTGGCCGACCTCGATCCACAGGCGCTTGCGCCCCGTGAAGTCGGTCAGCGAGACGTCCGGATCATCGGGATCGGACAAGCCCGCGCCGAACCCCAGCGTGGCGTCGCCATTGCACAGGTCGTTGAGCTGGTGGGCATTGAGCGCCAGCGCCACCAGGCGCACCATCATGCGGTCGTCGGTCTCGCTCGGATGGCGTGCCAGCGTCAGCGCATGGTCGGCGTAGTAGCCATGGTCGATGTCGGCAATCTGCAGGTTTGCCTTGAAGATGGTGGATTTGAGGGCCATGGGCGGGAGGCTCGGAAAAAAGAAAAGATTCCACAAGGGAATCAAAAGCAGGAGCTGCAGCTGACTGCGTCAGTTACGCCCTAAAACGCCCTTCGACAGGCTCAGGGCGAACGGAGTGCATGGGCTTGATGCCTGTTCATCCTTCTTCCCGAGCCTGCCAAGGCGGTGCCGCCCAAGAAATGGACGGACCAGGCAGAGCCTTTTAGACCCGGCGGGCCAATTCGGCAGCCTTGCCGACGTAGGAGCCAGGCGTCATGGCCAGCAGGCGGTCCTTGTCGGCCTGGGGAATTTCCAGGCCGTTGATCAGGCGGTGCAGGTCTTCGGCCTGCACGGTCTTGCCGCGCGTGACTTCCTTGAGCTTTTCGTACGCGCCCTGCACGCCATAGCGACGCATCACGGTCTGGATCGGCTCGGCCAGCACTTCCCACGCGTTGTCGAGGTCTTCGGCCAGGCGTTCCTCGTTGAGTTCGAGCTTGTTCAGGCCGGTCATCAGCGAGGTGTAGGCGAGCGTGGCATAGCCCAGCGCGACGCCGATGTTGCGCAGCACCGTGGAATCGGTCAGGTCGCGCTGCCAGCGGCTGATGGGCAGCTTTTCCGACAGGTGCTTGAGCAGCGCATTGGCCAGGCCCAGATTGCCTTCGGCGTTCTCGAAGTCGATGGGGTTGACCTTGTGCGGCATGGTCGAGGAACCGATTTCGCCGGCTTTGAGGCGCTGCTTGAAGTAGCCCAGCGAGACGTAGCCCCAGATGTCGCGTGCCAGGTCGATCAGGATGGTGTCGGCGCGTGCCACGGCGTCGAACAGCTCGGCCATGTAGTCGTGCGGCTCGATCTGGATCGAATAGGGCTGGAAGGTCAGGCCCAGGCCGTTGGGTTCGGGGCTCTCGATGACCTTCTTGCTGAAGGCTTCCCAGTCGAATTCGGGCCAGGCCGACAGGTGGGCGTTGTAGTTGCCCACGGCGCCGTTCATCTTGCCCAGGATCTTGACGTTGGCGATGCGCTCGACGGCGGCCTGCAGGCGCACGACGACGTTGGCGATTTCCTTGCCGACCGTGGTCGGGCTCGCGGTCTGGCCGTGGGTGCGGCTGAGCATGGGCACGTCGGCGTACTGGTGCGCCATTTCGCGCAGCTTGAGCACGATGCGGTCCAGTGCCGGCAGCACGACCATGTCACGGCCGACGCGCAGCTGCAGCGCGTGGCTGGTGTTGTTGATGTCCTCGCTGGTGCAGGCGAAGTGCACGAATTCAGCGGCCTTTTCGAGTTCGGGACGGGCTTCGAACTTGGATTTGATCCAGTACTCCACGGCCTTGACGTCGTGGTTGGTGGTCTTCTCGATTTCCTTGATGGCTTCGGCATCGGTTTCGCTGAAGTTCTTCACCAGCCCCAGCAGATAGGCGCGCGCACCCGCGGACAGCGGCTTGAATTCTTCGAAGCCGGCGTCGGACAGCGCGATAAACCAGGCAATCTCCACCTGCACGCGGCGGTGCATGTACCCCTGCTCGCTCATGATCGGGCGCAGGGCGGAGAGTTTCGCGGCGTAACGGCCGTCGAGCGGAGAGAGGGCGGAAATGTGGGACAGGCTCATGCCCTCAATTGTAGGTGGCCGTACAAAACCCGTGCCTGCCATGGCTGCCGATAGAATCGTCCAGCCGGCACTTGCCGGGTCCCGCGCATGGAAGCTCGCCCTATGAAATTGATCGGTACCACCAGCAGTCCCTACGTGCGCAAGGTGCGCATCGTCATGGCGGAAAAAAAGCTCGACTACCAGTTCGAGATCGACAACGTGTGGGCCGCCGATGCCGCCGCCAGCCCGGCCAGTCCGCTGGGCAAGGTGCCGCGGCTGCAGATCGAAGGCCATGAGTCGCCGCTGTTCGACTCGCGCGTGATCGTCGAATACCTCGACACCCTGTCGCCCGTGGGCAAGCTGCTGCCGCCGAGCGGCCGCGAGCGCGCCGACGTCAAGACCTGGGAAGCGCTGGCGGACGGCCTGCTCGATGCCGGCGTGCTCGCGCGCCTCGAGGCCACCTGGCCCGGACGCAGCGAGGGCGAACGCAGCCAGGCCTGGATCGACCGGCAGATGGGCAAGGTCGACGCCAGCCTGCAAGCGATGGCCAAGGCGCTGGGCGACAAGCCGTTTTGCTGCGGTATCCACATGTCGCTGGCGGATATCGCCACCGGCTGCGCGCTGGGCTGGCTGGAATTCCGCTTTCCCGAGCTGAGCTGGCGCGACGACCACCCCAATCTCGCGCGCCTGGCCGACAAGCTGGCGCAACGCCCCAGCTTCAAGGACACTCTGCCGGCCTGAACTACCGCGCAAACAAAAAAATGGCCACCTTCGGGTGGCCATTTTCATTGCATAAAAAAGTTGCGAAGCATCCCGAAACGAATAAAGAGAGGGAGGGAGGAGAAGCGCTTCAGGGGGTCGATATGGACGATGTCCAACAAAGGCTTCGCAACAGTAAACGATTCATTGCACATGGGCATTTACCCGTGCAAGCTCATGTATTGAGGACCAGTCTGCGCCAAAGTTCCGCGATATGCAGCCCCAAAAATGTAACCAACTGCTTGGCGGCGTTGACATTCGGGCCAGGGACGAAGCCAGAAAAACAAGGTGTAAGCGCTAGCTCCACCAAGGACACAAAACACTCGCCCGGCCGATAGGGCGCATCAGGCCCGGGCGATATGTATTGAATTTCTAACGTTTTTTTTCAAATATGTGCGCTCAATCCCGGCGTCGGGCTGGGTTCGGCCGTGCCGGGTACACCGAAAACCGCGCGCCACAGCGTCAGCACCGCATCGCGCAGGGGTGCCGCGGTCTGCGGATCGATCTTGCCGCTGGCCTCGTCCAAACGCGCGTTGTGCTGGATGCGACGCAGCGCGCGGTAGGCATCGGCCGCGGCCCGGCCCACGCCCTCGGGCAGCAAGCCAGCCTGTTCGGCATGCCGCAGCAGCGCGATATTGCCGACGTTGCCGCGCAATTGCGGATGCTCGCCCGAGCACAGCAGCACCAGATACTGCACGGCGAACTCCACATCGACCATGCCGCCCGGGCTGTGCTTGACGTCGAACAGTTCACCGCGCGCCGGGTGGGCGGCGCGCAGGCGCGCGCGCATGGCCACGATTTCCGCGCGCAGCATCTCGGAGTTGCGCGGCGCCGAGATCACAGCCTCGCGCACCGCGTCGAACTTCTCGCGCAGCGCATCGCTGCCCAGCACGAAGCGCGCGCGCGTCATGGCCTGGTGCTCCCAGGTCCAGGCGGTGTTGCTGCCGCGCTGCTGCTGGTATTTGGCATAGGCATCGAAACTGGTGACCAGCAGGCCCGAGTTGCCGTTGGGACGCAGCGCGGTGTCGATCTCGAACAGGTCGCCTTCGCCGGTCTTCACGGTGAGCCAGTTGATCAGCTTGCGAACCAATGCCGCATAGACCTCGGGCGCGCGCTCGTCGTCGTCGTCGAACACGAAGACGATGTCGAGGTCGCTGCCGTAGCCCAGTTCCTTGCCGCCGAGCTTGCCGTAGCCGATGATGCCGAACTGCGGATGCTCGCGGTGGCGGCCCTTGAGCCGCTCCCAGCACCACTGCACGGTGACGCGCAGCACGCTGTCGGCCAGCGCGCTCAGGTCGTCGGCCACCTGCTCGACGGTGATGCGGTTCTCGATGTCGCGCGTCAGCGTGCGGAAGATTTCCGCATGGTGGGCGCGGCGCAGCAGGTTCAGCAGGGTTTCGTCGTCGTCCTCGCCCGTGGTCTTCAGCGAGGCCAGGCGCAGCGCCAGTTCGCGCTCGAAGTCGGCGGCAACGAAGCGGTCGTTCAGGATGGCATCGCTGGCCAGTTCGTCGATCACGCCCGGGTGCTGCAGCAGGTAGCGCGCGGGCCAGCGCGCCGCGCCCAGCAGGTGCAGCAGGCGTTCATGCACCGCGGGGCGCTCGAGCAGCAGCGCGAGATAGCTTTCGCGGCGCAGCAGCGGTTCGAGCCAGTTGATCAGGCGCACGCCGGCCTCTTCGCCGACGCTGCCGTCGGCCACCCACTGCGCGGTGCGCTGCACCAGGCGGAACAGCCGCGCGCGGGTTTCATCGCGCAGGCTGGTGACGCGCGGATGGTCGCGCCACTCGGCCACGCGGGCCGACAGCCGCGGCGGCAGCTGCGCGATCAGGTCGTCGACTTCCTGGGGCGAAGCCACGGTGAGCGCGCGCGGGCCGTTGCAGTGGCCGTTGCTGCACTGCGGGGGCGCATTGCCGCCGAGCAGGGTGTCGAACTCCTCGGCAACGAGTTCGCGGTGCGCATCGAGCTGGTGCAGGAAGCGGCTGCAGTCGGGGTAGCCCATGGTCTGCGCAATCCACAGCAGGTCGTCGTCGCGCGTGGGCAGCACATGGGTCTGCTGGTCGTCGAGGTACTGGATGCGGTGCTCGACCTGGCGCAGGAAGGTGTAGGCCTGGGCCAGCGCTTCGGCGGTTTCCGCCGACATCAGGCCGGCACGCGACAGCCGCTGCAACGCTTCGAGCGTGGGCCGGCAGCGCAGTTCGGGAAACTGCCCGCCGCGCACCACCTGCAGCAACTGCACGGTGAATTCGATCTCGCGGATGCCGCCGCGCGACAGCTTGACGTCGTTGGCGCGGCCCGGATGGCCGGCGCTGCGCTTGGCCGCGTGCTCGCGGATCTGGCGATGCAGCGAGCGCAGCGCGTCGAACACGCTGTAGTCGAGGTAGCGGCGGAACACGAAGGGCAGGACCACGGCGCGCAGCGCCTGGACCTCGGGCGAGCGCACGGTGTCGCGCGGCGCCACCACGCGGCTCTTGAGCCAGGCAAAGCGCTCCCACTCGCGGCCCTGGGTCTGCAGGTAATCCTCGAGCGCGGCCAGCGACACCGCCGGCGGCCCGGAGTTGCCGTTCGGGCGCAGCGCCAGGTCGACGCGGAACACGAAGCCGTGCTCGGTCACCTCGCCGATCAACGCGTAGATGCCCTTGACCGCGCGCGCGAAATATTCATGGTTGGAGATGCGCCCGCGGCCGTCAGGCTGGCCCGCGGTCTCGCCTTCGTGCTCGTAGACGTAGATCAGGTCGATGTCGCTGGACACGTTGAGCTCGCGCGCGCCGAACTTGCCCATGCCGACGATCCACAGCGGCACCGCCTGGCCTTCGGGGCCGGTGGGTGTGCCATGGCGGCCGTCGAGCTCGTGGCGCACCTGGCAGCAAGCCCGGTCCAGCGCCACCTCGGCCAGCTGGGTCACGGCCTGCGTGACCACGGCCAGCGGCGCGTGCTGGGCGCAGTCGAGCTGGATCAGCCGCTCCATGACCAGCTGGCGCAGCACGCGCAGCCCGGCGGACAGGTCCATACCCTGGGCCAGCAGCGCATCGAGCGCCTGCTCCATGCCGGCGCGCGACGGCACGCCCACAGGGAAAAGCGCCAATTCCCCCGCATAGCGCCGGTGTAAGCGTTGGTAAAAGCGGGAGTGCGCAAGGCGCTCAACAGCTTCGGGGGCGAGCTCGGAAGGAGAATAGTCAACGGTCTGCATGCGCAATACAGGAATAGCGGCGGACCGGCTGCCTGACCCGATGCTGCGGTTGCAGCCCGCGGGTGATAATTCCTGGCATTGACCTGCCCACCAATGATCGAACCCCAACCGCACCCCTCACGCCTCATCCATTGGATGGCAGGCATCGCGCGGTGGTCATTGGGATTGCTGCTGGCCTTCTGGCTGCTGCTCGCCACCGTGTGGGGGGTGCTCCATGGCTTCATTGTGCCGCGAATCAGCGAGTACCGTCCGCAGCTCGAAACCCTGGCCGCGCGCACCCTGGGGATACCCGTGCGCATCGGCGCGCTCACGGCGCGCAGCGAAGGGCTGATGCCGGTCGTCGAGCTGGGCCAGGTGGAGCTGCTCGATGCCGAGGGCCGCACCGCGCTGTCGCTGCCGCGCGTGGTGGTGGCGGTGTCGGCGCGCTCGCTGCTGCGCCTGGGCGTCGAGCAGTTGTACATCGATGCGCCGCAGCTCGAAGCGCGGCGCGATGCGGCGGGACAGCTCTGGATCGCGGGGCTCCCCCTGCCCGCGGCCGGCGATGGCGACAGCCCCGCAGCCGACTGGCTGTTCTCGCAGACCGAGATTGCCATCCGCGGCGGCGCGCTGCGCTGGAGCGACGCGCTGCGCCAGGCGCCACCGCTGTCGTTGACCCATCTGGACCTGGTGGTGCGCAACCATGGCTGGCGCCACCAGCTGCGCCTCGATGCCACGCCCGAGGACAGCTGGGGCGGGCGCTTCACGCTGAGCGCGCAGTTCCGCGAGCCGCTGCTGTCGACGCATGAGGGCAACTGGCGGCGCTGGAGCGGCCAGGCCTATGCGCATTTCGACCGGCTCGACGTCGCACGGCTCGGCCAGTATGTCGATCTGCAGGGAGCCAGCGTCGCCGAGGGCCGCGGCGCCTTGCGCGCCTGGGTCGACGTGCAGCGCGGCCAGGTCGCAAAAGTCACCACCGATCTGCAACTGGGCGCGGTCGAGGCACAGCTGCGCCCCGACCTGCCGCCGCTGGCGCTGCGGGCGCTGCAGGGCCGGCTCATCCTTGAGCGCCTGCCCGGCGGCTTTGCGCTGCAAGGCCAGTCGCTGGGCTTCGAGACCGGCGACGGCCTGCGCTGGCCTGCGGGCCAGTTCATGCTGCGCCACAGCCAGGCCGATGCCGCGGCCGCCGAACTCGGCGCGCTGGGCGAGCACGGCGAACTGCGCTTCGAGCAGCTGGACCTGGGCATTGCGGCCCAGCTCGCGAGCCGGCTGCCGCTCGATGAAGCCGCGCGCCGCCGCCTGCTGGCGCTCGCCCCGCGCGGCCAGGTCAAGTCCTTGCAGGCCAACTGGCGCGGGCCGATCGACCAACCCCGGCAATACCAGGTCAGTGGCGAGATCCGGGACCTCGCACTCTCGCCCCAACCCGCGGCCAAGGGCACCGGCGTGCCCGGTGTCGAAGGCCTGCAGGCGCAGTTCAAGCTCGACCAATCGGGCGGCACGGCCCAGCTGGGCATGACCGGCGGCACGCTGCACTTTCCTGGCGTGTTCGAGGAACCGGCAGTGCCGCTCGACCACCTGAGCGCCGGGCTGCGCTGGCAGTTGCAGGGCGACCAGGTGACGGTGCAGGCGCGCGACCTGCGCTTCGGCAATGCCGACACCGAGGGCGAGGCCCAGGCCAGCTGGCATACGGGCCGCGATGCGGCGGCGCGCTTTCCCGGCGTGCTGTCGCTGACCGGCACGCTGCGCGACGCCGACGGCAGCCGCGTGCACCGCTACCTGCCGCTGGAGATTCCCGCCAGTGCGCGCCACTACGTGCGCGACAGCGTGCAGTCCGGCCGCGCGAGCCGCGTGCGCTTCCAGGTCGAGGGCGATCTCGCCAAGATGCCGTTCAAGCAGCCCGGCAGCGGCGAGTTCCACATTGCCGCCGATCTGCATGACGTGACCTACGCCTATGTGCCGCCGTCGGTGCAGTCCGCGGGCGAGAAACCCTGGCCCGCGCTGACCCAGCTGTCGGGCGAACTGGTGTTCGACCGCGCCTCGATGGCCGTGCGCAACGCCCAGGGCCGCGTCGACGGCCATCCGCGCATGCAGCTCCAGCAGGTCCAGGCCAGCATTCCCGACCTCGCGCACACGCGTGTCGGCGTCAAGGCCCAGGCGCGCGGCGAGCTGGCCGAGATGCTGGGTTTCGTGGCGGCCTCGCCCGTCGCCGGGTTCACGCAGCACGTTCTGGACAACGCCCAGGGCAGCGGCGCCGCCCAGCTGCAACTGCAGTTGGAACTGCCGGTCAGCGAACTCGAACATTCCAAGGTCCAGGGCAGCGTGGCGCTGGCCGGCAACAGCCTGCGGCTGATGCCCGAAGTGCCGCTGCTGAGCCAGATCCAGGGCAACGTGCAGTTCTCCGACACCGGTTTCTCGCTCACCGGCGTGCAGGCCCAGGCGCTGGGCGGGCCGGTGCGTTTCGAGGGCGGCCTGCAGCTGCTGCCCGCATCGGCGCCCGCTACCCAGTCGCCGCTGAAGCTGCATGCCAGCGGCACGGCCAGCGCCGAAGGGCTGCGCGCGGCCACCGAGCTGGGCGTGCTGGCCGACATCGCGCGCGCCGCCCAGGGCCAGGCCGACTACCTGCTGGATCTGGGCCTGCGCCGCGGCACGCCCGAGATCACCGTCACCAGCGGCTTGCAGGGCCTGGCGCTGGACCTGCCCGCGCCGCTGGGCAAGCCGGCCGCGGCCACGCTGCCGCTGCGTTTCGCCCACACCGTGGCAGCGTCGGCGCTGGCGCCCGCGCCGGCCAATGCCGACGCGCCACCGCTGCACGATGAGATCGCGCTGCAATGGGGCGATGCGGCCAGCGTGCGCTATGTGCGCGATGCGGCCGCCAGCCCGGTTAAGGTGCTGCGCGGTGCAATTGCCGTCGGCAGCCCCGCGCCGCCGCTGGAACTGCCGGCGCGCGGCGTATCCGCCCAGGTGGCGCTGGCCGACGTGGACATCGACGCCTGGCACAAGGCCGTGCAGCGCATGCTGCCGCAGGAGGGGGCGGCCCCTGCCGGGGCGGCCCAGGCCGACGACGCGCTGCAGGCCTATCTGCCGGACACCGCGACGCTGGGCGCGCAGCGCCTGCTGGTCCACGGCCGCACGCTGCACGCATTGCGCGCCAACGGCACGCGCCATGGCGGCCTGTGGACCGCGAAGGTCGAGGCGCGCGAGCTCAGCGGCTTTGTCGAATACCGCGAGGGCCACCCGGCCGATCCCGCGGGCCAGGTCTATGCGCGGCTCGCGCGGCTTTCGGTGCCGCAAAGCGCGGCCGGCGAGGGCGCGGCCGGCGAATTCGAGGCGCTGCTGAGCGAGCAGCCGCGCAGCCTGCCGGCGCTGGACATCGCCGTCGAGGCGCTGGAACTGTTCGGCCGGCCCATGGGCCGCTTCGAAGTCCAGGCACGCAACCGCGAAAGCCCGGCCGATGCCGCGCGCCGCGAACCCGCGCGGCGCGAGTGGCAGCTGACGCAATTCAACATCACCAGCCCCGAAGCACGGCTCGTGGCCAGCGGCAGCTGGGGGCTGCAGCCCGGCGCGCCGGCACGGCCGCGCACGGCGCTGCGCTTCGCGCTCGAGATCGGCGATGCCGGCGCCCTGCTGACGCGCCTGGCCATGCCCGGCGTGATCCGCAACGGCCGCGGCCGGCTGGACGGCGAGGTGGCCTGGAACGGCTCGCCGCTGGCGCCCGACTACCGCTCGATGAACGGCCAGATGCACCTGGACATGGTTTCGGGCCAGTTCCTGCAGGCCGAGCCCGGCCTGGCCAAGCTGCTGGGCGTGCTGAGCCTGCAAGCCCTGCCGCGGCGCCTCACGCTCGACTTCCGCGATGTGTTCAGCAAGGGCTTCAGCTTCGACTTCGTGCGCGGCGACGTGCAGATCGCGCAAGGCATCGCGCGCACCAACAACCTGCAGATGAAGGGTGTCAACGCCGCGGTGCTGATGGAAGGCGAAGCCGACATGCAGAAGGAAACGCAGAACCTGCATGTCGTGGTGGTGCCGGAAATCAATGCCGGCACGGCCTCGCTGGTGGCCACGGCCATCAATCCAGTCGTCGGTCTGGGCACTTTCCTGGCCCAGGTGCTGCTGCGCGGTCCGCTGATCGCCGCCGCCACCAAGGAGTTTCGCATCGACGGCTCCTGGTCCGACCCGCAGGTCAACCCCATCCCGTCCACCGCCCGGTCGCGCACGGCCGACGCACCCGCCGCCCCTGGAGAGAACCCGCCATGAAAGTCGCCGCCCTGCAGATGGTCTCCACGCCCGACGTGGCCGAAAACCTGCGCGTTGCCGCACAGCTGCTGCAGCAGGCACGCGACGCAGGCGCGGAGCTCGCGGCGCTGCCCGAGTACTTCTGCGCCATGGGCCTGCGCGACACCGACAAGCTCGGCTACATGGAAGCGTTCGGCCAGGGGCCGATCCAGGACTTCCTGGCGCGATCGGCGCGCGAACTGGGGCTGTGGATCGTGGGCGGCACGCTGCCGCTGGTGGCCGACGACCCGCAGCACGTGCGCAACAGCACGCTGGTGTTCGCGCCCGATGGCGCCTGCGCCGCGCGCTACGACAAGATCCACCTGTTCCGCTACGACAATGGCCGCGAGCGCTATGACGAAGCCCATGTCATTGCCGCGGGCCAGACGCCGGTGCATGCCGACATCACCGACCGCAGCGGCGCCTGCTGGCGCCTGGGCCTGAGCATCTGCTACGACCTGCGTTTTCCCGAGCTGTACCGCGCCCATGCACAGCAGGGCTGCGACCTGCTGCTGGTGCCCAGCGCGTTCACCCACACCACGGGCCAGGCCCATTGGGAAGTGCTGCTGCGCGCCCGGGCGATTGAAAACCAGGCCTATGTGCTGGCGCCCGCGCAAGGCGGCCAGCACCCCAACGGCCGCCATACCTGGGGCCACAGCCTGCTGGTCGACCCCTGGGGCCAGGTGCTGGACGTGCGCGACCAGGGCCCGGGCCTGGTGCTGGGCCAGCTCGAGCGCACGCGCCTGGCGCAGGTCCGCGCCCAGTTGCCCGCACTGCAACACCGTATCCTGTAATCCATCGCGATGAGCTTTCCTGGTCCGTTTCCCGGCAGAAAACCCGCTGCCGACACCATGTCCTTCCCCGACAGCACGCTGGCGGGCGCCGAAACCATGCCGGCGCGCTGGCCGTGGCGCCGCTGGCGCAGCGCCTGGCGCCGCTGGTCGCTGTGGACGGTGCTGGTCGCGCTGGTGGTCAGCATGCTGATCACGCTGGTCTGGCTCGCGGGCCGCTACGAGGCGGTGCAGGTGCAGGACCGGCTCGAGCGCGATGCCGCGAACGCCGTGGCCGACATCCGCACGGCGCTCAACCGCAACCTGCAGGACCTGCAGGCGCTGAGCAGCCAGGCCGACGACCTGCAGGAATGGCGCGCGCGCGCCGCCGAGGTGCTGCAGGTGCGGCGCGAGATCCTGCGCATCGAATGGCGCGACGCGCGCCTGCGCCTGCAGGCATTTGCCGAGACGCCCTACCGGCCCATGCAGTGGGAGGACGGCCAGCGCGACGACAGCCAGTCGCATGCCCAGCTGACCTGTGCCAATGCGCGCCGGCTCAACGGCCCGGCGTACTCGTCGAGCTATTTCCAGCTGCTGAGCGAAGGCCTGGGCTCGGAAATGATGGAAGTCTGCCTGCCGCTGTCGCACAACGGCCGCTACGAAGGCTTCATCCTTGCCACCTATTCGCTGCAGAGCATCCTGATCAACCAGGTCAGCAAGAACCTCTCGCACAGCCAGGAGGTCTCGTTCACCGAGCCCGACGGCACGCGGCTGGCGCTGGTCGGCGCGGCCTGGCGCGGCACGCGCGTGTTCACCGCGCAGCAGATCCTCGACCTGCCGGGCAACATGCTGATGCTGCGCCTCGACCACTGGCACCGCGCGCCCAGCGTGTTTCCGAACGTGCTCACGGCGCTGGTCACGACCATGTCGATCGCGCTGGGCACGGTGCTGGTGATCCTGGTGCGCGACAACCGCCGCCGGCTGCGCGCCGAGCGCGACCTGGGCGAGGCGCTGGCGTTCCGCAAGGCCATGGAGGACTCGCTGATCACCGGCCTGCGCGCGCGCGACCTCAAGGGCCGCATCAGCTACGTCAATCCGGCGTTCTGCGAGATGGTCGGGTTCACTTCCGAGGAATTGCTCGGCCTGAACTTCGCGCCCTATTGGCCGCCCGAGCTGTCCGAGGAATACCACCAGCGCCAGCTCAAGCGCCTGGCCGGCAAGGCGCCGCCCTCGCGCGAAGGCTATGAATCGGTGTTCATGCGCAAGGACGGCACGCGCTTTCCGGTGCTGATCTTCGAAGCCCCGCTGATCAGCGCGCAGGGCCGGCACACGGGCTGGATGAGCGCCTTTCTCGACATCAGCCAGCAGCGCCGCATGGAGGAGCTCTCGCGCGCCTCGCAGGAGCGCCTGCAGGCCACGGCGCGGCTGGCCACCGTCGGCGAGATGGCCTCGCTGCTGAGCCACGAGCTGACCCAGCCGCTGATGACCATTGCCAGCTATGCCGCGGGATCGCTCAACATGCTCGGCCACGAGCCGGCCGGCGACAACGCCGGCGCGCTGCGCCAGCAGCTGCAGGACCTGCGCACCGCCATGCAGCGCATCGCCCACCAGGCCGAACGCGCGGGCCGCGTGATCAAGAGCGTGCGCGACTTCGTACGCCGGCGCGACCAGTCGCGCGAGCAGGTGCATGCCAGCGAGCTGATCGACGCGGTGCTGCCGCTGGTGCGCATGCAGGCGCGCAAGCTGGGCGTGCGCGTCATCACCCAGCTCGACAGCGACCTGCCGCCGGTGCTGTGCGATCCGACCATGGTCGAGCAGGTGCTGCTCAACCTGGCGCGCAACGGCACCCAGGCCATGGACGGCGTCGACACCCACCCGCGCGAGCTCACGCTGCGCGTGCGCCACATCACCACCAGCGCGCATGCGAGCTGGCTCGAGTTTTCCGTGATCGACTGCGGCAGCGGCATCGACGAAGCCGTGGCCGAGCAGCTGTTCACGCCGTTCTTCACCACGCGCGAGGAAGGCATGGGCCTGGGCCTGAGCCTGTGCCGCACCGTGATCGAGCAGCACGGAGGGACGTTGCGCCACAGCCCCAATCTGCCGCGTGGTACGGTATTCAGTTTCACGCTGCCCGCACCCCCATTGAATTGAACCCATGGAACCCGTACAAAACGCCACCGTCTACATCGTGGATGACGACGCCGATGTGCGCGAAGCCCTGGCCTGGCTGCTGCGCTCGCGCCGGCTGCTCAGCGAGTCCTTCGACTGCGCCGAATCCTTTCTCGAGATGCTGCAGTCGCAGTCGCCGGCGCGCCATCCCTGCTGCCTGCTGCTCGACATGCGCATGACCGGCATGAGCGGCCTGGCGCTGTTCAACCAGCTGCTGGCAGAAGGACAGCTCGCGGCAATGCCGGTGATCTTTCTCACCGGCCATGCAGACGTGCCCACGGCCGTCGACACCGTCAAGCGCGGCGCGTTTGATTTCTGCGAGAAGCCGTTTTCGGACAATGCGCTCGTCGACCGCATCGAGCAGGCACTGGCGGCGTCGGACCAGCACCTGGCGCGCATGCGCGAGCGCGATGCACTGCGCACGCGCCTGACCGAGCTGACCGACCGCGAGCGCGACGTGATGCGCCTGGTCGTCGAAGGCATTCCCAACAAGCTGATTGCCGACCAGTTGGACATCAGCGTGCGCACGGTCGAAGTGCACCGCTCGCGGGTGTTCGACAAGATGCAGGTGAAGTCGGCCGTGGAGCTGGCGAATCTGCTGCGGCACGACGGCTGAAACGGCAAAGGCCCCGCGCGGGGCCTTTGGCAGGGCGCTGCAGGCAGCGCCCGGGGTCAATGCGGCGCTCAGCGTGCCTGGCGTTCGCCCACGAAGATCTCGACGCGGCGGTTGCGCGCGCGGCCTTCGTTGGTGCTGTTCGAGGCAATCGGCTCATACGAGCCACGGCCATCGGTCTGGATGCGGGTGCCGCCCACGCCGCGCGAGGTCAGGTAGTTGCGCGTGCTGTTGGCGCGCTGCAGCGACAGCGGGTTGTTGATGGCGTCGGTGCCGGTGCTGTCGGTGTGGCCGATGATGCGCACGTCGGTGTTGACGTTGTTGCGCAGGCTGTCGGCAAAGCGGTCGAGCACCGGAGCGAAGTTGCTCTTGATGTCCGAGCGGCCGGTGTCGAACGAGATGTCGCTGGGGATGTCCAGCTTCAGCTGGTTGTCATTGGTCTGCGACACCGCAATGCCCGTGCCCTGGGTCGCGGCTTCCATTTCGCGCTTTTGCTTTTCCATGTTCTGCGACCAGATGTAGGTGCCCAGTGCACCCACGCCCGCGCCCACCACGGCGCCGGTGCCGGCCTTGCCGCCCGTGGCCGAGCCCAGCACCGCGCCAGCCAGCGCGCCCACGCCGGCACCGGTGGCCGTGCGGCGCTGGGTATCGGTCATGCCGGTGTTGGCGCAACCCGTGATGAGCATGACTGCAGCCGTTGCCGCTACCAAGATGTTTTTGCGCATAGTGGACTCCTTCTTGAATGATTGGTGCTCTGATGGCATGTGCCCGGGAGCTGGTGGCAGCCAGCGTAACAGCCCTGTCCGGGCACTTCCGTAGGACAGACGCGATATCAGGGCGGCGGCTGCCGGGGCGGGGCGGCGTCATCGGCCGCAGACGCCGGGGGCTTGAGTTCCCCGCGCGTGCGCCCGGAAAACATGGTCCACCAGACAATAGCGATCAAAACGACCAATGCCAGCAACGCTTCAAGCAAAATCAGTCCCATGAATCTCAACCTCCTGCGCCTTGCGACAATGGCGTTGATTGTAGGAACCCTTGCCGCGTGTTCCACACGCCCCATTGCCACGGCCGATCCTTCCCCCATTCCGGACCTGCAGCCGCATGCCACCAGCCCCGCGCCGCTGGCCGGCGCGCCGGTGGCATTTCCCAAGAGCCGCTGGCAGCCGGTGGCCTGGAGCGAGCTGCCAGGGTTTGAAACCGATGCCCTGCACGAAGCCTGGAACGCCTGGGTCAAGAACTGCGAACGCCCGACGGCGGCCTTTGCCGGGCTGTGCAGCGAAGTGCGGCGCCTGAGCATTGCCTCGGGCGAGGAACAGCGCGCCTGGATGCAGGCCAAGTTCCAGCCCTACCGCGTCGAGGCCGGCGACGGCAACGCCGACGGCCTGCTGACCGCCTATTACGAGCCCCAGCTCGATGCCGCGCGCCTGCCCGGCAACGGCTACAACGTTCCGCTGTACCGCGTGCCCGCGGGCTTCGGCACGCGCAAGCCCTGGTATACGCGCCAGCAGATCGACACCCTGCCCGAAGCCCAGGCGGCATTGGCCGGCCGCGCGATTGCCTATCTGCGCGACCCGGTCGATGCCATGATCCTGCACATCCAGGGCTCGGGCCGGCTGCGGCTGACCGAAGCCAACGGCCAGGTGCGCCAGGTGCGCGTGGCCTATGGCGGCACCAACGACCAGCCCTACAAGAGCGTGGGCCGCTGGCTGCTCGACCAGGGCCTGGTACGCGACGCGACCTGGCCCGGCATCAGCGCCTGGATCGCCGCCAACCCGGCGCGCGTCAACGAAATGCTGTGGAGCAATCCGCGCTATGTGTTCTTCCGCGAGGAGCCGCTGGAAGGCCTGGATGCGGAGTTCGGCCCCAAGGGCGCGCTGGGCGTGCCGCTGACGCCGGGCCGCTCGATTGCCGTGGACCGCCAGAGCATTCCCTATGGCACGCCGGTCTGGCTGTCGACGCCCGGTCCGACGGTGGCGCTCAACCGCATGGTGTTCGCCCAGGACACGGGCAGCGCCATCCTGGGTGCGGTACGCGCCGATTACTTCACCGGCTGGGGCGTCGAAGCCGGCGAGATCGCGGGCCGGCTCAAGCAGAACCTGCGGCTGTGGACCTTCTGGCCACGCCACCTGACGCCGGGCGCCAGCCGCTGACGATGCATGCCGACGCCACGCCAGTAAGACACTTAAATAGCCAAATACTATTTAATTTGCATTTTCGATAGATAAATCACTACACTACCCCGACCTTTGCGCCGACCCACAGGCGCGGGCGCTTCTGGCGGCGCGGGTATGTAGCAGCGCAAAGAATGAAAGCTGCCTGGCGGCCAGATTTCATTCCTTCACTGCAATCCATCGACATGCCTTTTCATCCCAACAATTCCACCGCACTTCCCCCCGCCGCACCGCGCGCCGCGCCTGGCGCCCGTTTCGACCCCTGGGCTTGCGACGATCTTGACGGCACCGACAGGCTGGACCTGGAGGGAGCGATCCTTGCGGAACTGGAGTTCACCATCGCGCCACGCCAGCCCGTCCCGCCCTCGGAGTGGATGATTGCCCCGGCACAGCGCCCGTCGGTGATCGAGATCACCACGCACATGCCCGCCGCGCGCCCCTCGGACCAGGAGACCTTTTCGCCGCTTCACCTGCGGCGTGCCGGCGTGCAGGACGACCCGCTGGCGTCGCCCGCCATGACACAGCCCGGCATGCGGGATATCGCCGGCACGCCGCTGAACAGCCCGCCCGCGGGGTCGCATCCGCAACGCATCGTGGCCAACGGTTTTTCGTATTCCGACGAGCTGCTGTCCAGCCCTGGCGGCAATCATCCGCCGCTGAACCTTCCTTCACCGGAGTTCGACAGCATCCATCAGGTCATGCGGATTCCACGGCCGCCTGAATCGATGGTGCCGCCGTCGATGCCGGGCCAACCCGTGTCCAGCATGCTGGGCAATCTCCCCGAGATACCCGGCACGCCAGACTCCGTGGGATTCCAGGCCGACATTGCCATGCCGGCTTTTTCCATGACCTTCAACATCGCCACGCTCACGCCTGCGCGGCCGACGACCACGACGACCACCACCTCCACGCCCCAGAGCGCACCGCCCATCCTGGAGCGGCTGCCGGCCGTCCCGCCCGCGCACGACCTGGCACATCGACAGGACGATCACGTGTACCTCCACGCGCTGGTGAGCGAGCGCAGCCATCTGTCCTTGCTGGAAAGTGGCTTGGGGGAACTGCACAACTTCGCGCCGGGCGGGCAGGAAACCCAGCAACTGACAAGGTACGTGTTCGATGCGTACGAGACGCACCTGCGCAACCGGCAGCTTGCCGTTACCGAGACGGCGCGCGATGGCACCAGCAGCGACACCAGCAGCGATGACGAAGCCGTGGAGTTCGTGGGCAGCCCTCCCAATCCCCACGCCATGTAAGCAGTGCGGGAGCGGCCCTTGCGGCCTAGGAAGACTCGGCGAAGTAGCGCGTGACGCGCGGCGGCCCTTCGCCCACGTGGAAGGCCAGCTTGCGGTCGCGCAGCGAGACGTCGTAGGCCGTCACGCGGTCGAAGCGGCGCAGGTGCTCGGTCCAGGATTCATCGATGATCTGCTCGACGAAGCGCTCGGGCTGGCTCATGCTGTGCAGCAGGCTCCAGCCGCGCGCGCCCTGGCGCATGCGGCTGCGCCGGCTTTCCTGCATGAGCTGTCGGAACTCCTGCGCGCGCGCCGGGTGGATGATGTACTCGATGGTCACCACCACGCGCCCGGCCTCGGGCGCCATCGTCGCCTCGGGCGCCTTGAAGGCCTGCGACGGGCTCAGGTCTTCCTCGATCTGCCGGTCGGATGAAAAGCGCTGCACCAGCAGCATCGCCACCACGCCGCTGACGGCCGCGATGATCAGGCTGGTCGACACCGTGGTGATCGATGCCACCTGGCCCCACAGCGCCGCGCCCATCGCCGTGCCGCCCATGATGGACATCTGGTAGATCGACATGCCGCGCGCGCGCACCCAGTTGGGCAGCGACATCTGCGCCGCCACGCCGAGCGTGTTGGCCGTGGAGATCAGCGCGATGCCGGCCAGCAGCATGGCGATCACCGCCACCGCCAGATGCGGCGCCAGCGCCACGGTGATCGTGGCCAGCGCCTGTGCGCTGACGCCGGTCAGGATCAGCTTCTCGCGCGGCAGCGCCTGGCGCAGCCGCGGCAGCAGCGTCGCGCCGATGATCGCGCCCGCGCCCATCGAGGCCAGCAGCAGCGTGAAGGTGCTCGCGCCGCCCTCGCCGCCGGCATGCAGTCGCTGCGCGACCAAGGGCATCAGCGCCATGATGGCCGTGGTCTGGAAGAAGAAGCAGATGGTGCGCAGCAGCACCGCGCGCATGCGCGGCGACTCGCGCACGAACTGCAGGCCGACGCGCATCGCGCTGGGCAGGCGCTCGCGGCCCAGCGGGCTGTCGGTATGCTGGCGCTTCCAGCGGATCAGCACGAAACCCGAGATCACCGACAGCGTGGCGTTGAGCACGAACACCCAGGCGCTGCCCAGGCTGGCGATGATCGCGCCGGCGACCAGCGGGCCGATGATGCGCGAGGCATTCATGGCCACCGCGTTGAGCGCCATGGCCGAGGGCAGCTGCGGCTTGGACACCAGTTCGGGAATCAGCGCCGAGAACACCGGCCAGCGCATCGCCAGGCCAATGCCGTTGGCAAACGTGAGGGCCAGCAGCAGATAGGGCGTCATGTAGCCCGACAGCACGGCCAGGCACAGCACGACGGCCACGGCTGCGACCCAGAACTGGGTGACGATGAAATAGCGCCGCCGGTCGAGGATGTCGGCCAGCGCGCCGCTGGGCAGGCCCAGCAGGAACACCGGCAGCGTCGACGCCGACTGCACCAGCGCCACCAGCACCGGCGAGGTGGTGAGCGAGGTCATCAGCCAGGCTGCGGCCACGTCGTTCATCCACATGCAGGTGTTGGCCGCGACCCAGACCAGCCACAGCATGCGGAACGTGGGCTGGGTCAGCGGTGCCCAGACCGCCTGCGCCGCCTTGGACTGCGCGGCCTGGCTCGCGGACGCCTGGGCGCTGGCGCGGTCGGCATCGGCCATGCGCGACGGGTCTTCGAGCAGCGCCTCGCGATGCGCCCCCCCTGGCGGGCCCGAGGCATGGCCGGATTGCATTTGCGGGAGCGGGGGCGATGGTGGCGATATCTCTTCTGGCATGTCACCGGATTCTGCGGGCAAAGCGGGTTTTTTGCTTGCCCGGCTTCGTTTCATTTACCGGTTGTAGCCATTGCCCTGCCCCGGGCGCAGCAGATGCGCGAGCGGCAGCGCGGCGCTGGCCTTGATCTCGCCGAGCGAAAAGCTGGTCTGCACGTCCTTGACGTTGGGCAGGTTCAGCAGCACGTTGCGCGCGAACTGCGCAAAGCTGTCCAGGTCGCGCGTCACCACCTGCAACTCGAAGGTGCCCGAGCCGCTGATGTAGTGGCAGGACACCACTTCGGGGATCTTGCGGATCGCCTCCTCGGTCTCGAGCGTCAGCGGCCCGGAGGTGCGCACCACGTCCAGGCGCACGAAGGCCAGCACGCCCAGGCCGATCCGGTGCCGGTCGATCTCGGCGTGGTAACCCTTGATGAAGCCCGCCTCCTCGAGCGCGCGCACGCGGCGCCAGCAGGGCGCGGCCGACAGGCCCACGCGCTGGGCGAGCTCGGCGTTGGTCAGGCGCGCATCGGCCTGCAGCTGCGTGAGGATGGCCACGTCGAATTTGTCCAAAGTATCCAAAATTACCCACTCCTGAGCAAGAATCTTTCTGAGGATAGCCAAAACAGCGCAAATAAAGCAATCACTTATCCTCAGCACAGGAATACACTGGACTGACATAAAAGCTCAAAAAGCTGCCGTCCATGGCAATTCCATACCGATGGAGACAACACGATGAATGCCCCCCTGCCCGAGCACCTGCGACGCGCGCTCGAAACCGTCACCCTCGACGACAAATACGTGCTGCCCCAGGGCCGCGCCTTCATGAGCGGAGTGCAGGCGCTGGTGCGCCTGCCGATGCTGCAGCAGCAGCGCGATGCCGCCGCCGGCCTGCGCACCGCGGGCTTCATCAGCGGCTACCGCGGCTCGCCACTGGGCACCTATGACCAGGCGCTGTGGGCCGCGCGCAAGCACCTCGCGCAGCACGACATCGTGTTCCAGCCCGGCGTCAACGAGGAACTGGGCGCCACCGCCGTCTGGGGCACGCAGCAGCTCGACCTCTACCCCGACAAGAAGAAGTTCGACGGCGTGTTCGGCATCTGGTACGGCAAGGGTCCGGGCGTGGACCGCTGCTCCGACGTGTTCAAGCACGCCAACATGGCCGGCACGGCACAGCATGGCGGCGTGCTGGCGATTGCCGGCGACGACCACATCAGCAAGAGCAGCACCGCCGCGCACCAGAGCGACCACATCTTCAAGGCCTGCAGCACGCCGGTGTTCTTTCCCAGCAGCGTGCAGGACATCCTCGACATGGGCTTGCATGGCATTGCCATGAGCCGCTTCTCGGGCCTGTGGTCCGGCATGAAGACCATCCAGGAGGTGGTCGAGTCCTCGTCCAGCGTCTCGATCGATCCGGATCGCGTGAAGATCGTGCTGCCCGAGGATTTCGTGATGCCGCCCGGCGGCCTGCACATCCGCTGGCCCGATGCGCCGCTGGAGCAGGAAGCGCGCATGATGGATTACAAGTGGTATGCCGCGCTGGCCTATGTGCGCGCCAACCGACTCAACTACAACGTGGTCGAGGGCCCGCATGACCGCTTCGGCCTGATTGCCAGCGGCAAGGCCTATAACGACATGCGCCAGGCGCTGGTCGACCTGGGGCTGGACGATGACGTCTGCCGCCAGCTCGGTATCCGCGTGCACAAGGTCAACGTGGTCTGGCCGCTCGAAGCCACGATCACGCGCGAATTCGCGCGCGGCCTGCAGGAAATCCTGGTGGTGGAGGAAAAGCGCCAGGTCATCGAGTACCAGATCAAGGAAGAGCTCTACAACTGGCGCAGCGACGTGCGCCCGAACGTGCTGGGCAAGTTCGACGAAGGCGAAGGCGATACCTCGGGCGGCGAATGGAGCCAGCCCAACCCGAGCCAGAACTGGCTGCTGCGCGCCAAGGCCGACCTCACGCCGGCCATCATCGCCAAGGCCATTGCCAAGCGCCTCACCAAGCTCGGCGTGCCCGAAGACATCGTTGCGCGCATGAACCAGCGCCTGGCGGTCATCGATGCGCGCGAGCGCGCGCTGGCCGCGCCGCTGGCCGAAACCGGCGAGCGCCAGCCCTGGTTCTGCAGCGGCTGTCCGCACAACACCAGCACGCGCGTGCCCGAAGGCTCGCGCGCGGTGGCGGGCATCGGCTGCCACTACATGGTCAACTGGATGCCCGACCGCAACACCTCGACCTTCACCCAGATGGGCGGCGAGGGCGTGACCTGGGTGGGCCAGCAGCCGTTCACCACCGAGGGGCATGTGTTCGCCAACCTCGGCGACGGCACCTACTTCCACAGCGGCCTGCTGGCCATCCGCCAGAGCATCGCGGCCGGCGTCAACATCACCTACAAGATCCTCTACAACGACGCGGTCGCCATGACCGGCGGCCAGCAGGTCGGCGAGCGCCCCGAGGGCCATTCGGTGGCGCAGATCGCGCACAGCCTGCGCGCCGAAGGCATCGTGAAGCTGGTCGTGGTCACCGATGATCCGTCCAAATACGAAGGCCGCACCCACCACGTCAAGGGCAGCGCCGCGCGCGCCGGCCATCCCGAGCTGCTGGACGACCTGCCCCACGGCGTCGAGGTATTCCACCGCGACGAGCTCGACCGCATCCAGCGCGAACTGCGCGCCATGCCCGGCTGCACCGCGCTGATCTACGACCAGACCTGCGCCACCGAGAAGCGCCGCCGCCGCAAGCGCGGCACCATGGCCACGCCCGACCGCGTGGTGGTCATCAACGAACTGGTCTGCGAAGGCTGCGGCGACTGCTCGGTGCAGTCCAACTGCCTCTCGGTCGAGCCCGTCGAAACCGAGTTCGGTCGCAAGCGCCGCATCAACCAGAACACCTGCAACAAGGACTTCTCCTGCCTCAAGGGCTTCTGCCCGAGCTTCGTCACGGTCGAAGGCGGCACGCTGAAGAAAGCCAAGAAGGAAAAGAAGGGCCAGCTCGAGCTGCTGGCGCCGCTGCCCGAACCGGTGCTGCCGCTGGCCGAGAGCGCCTGGGGCATCGTGGTCGGCGGCGTGGGCGGCACGGGGGTCATCACCATCGGCTCGCTGCTGGGCATGGCCGCCCACCTCGACGGCAAGGGCGTGGTCACGCAGGACGCGGGCGGCCTGGCGCAAAAGGGCGGAGCGACCTGGAGCCACATCCAGATCGCGCAGCGCCCCGAGGCCATCTACACCACCAAGGTCGATACCGCCAAGGCCGACCTGGTGATCGGCTGCGACCCGATCGTCGCGGCGCACAAGTCGACGCTGGCCGTGATGCAGCCGGGCCGCACCTTCGTCGCGCTCAACGACCATGCCACGCCCACGGCGGCGTTCGTGCACAACCCGGACTGGCAGTTCCCCGGCGGCAGCTGCGCCAGCGCCATCGAGGGCGCGGTCGGCACCGGCCTGGTCGGAAGCTTCGATGCCGAGCAGGCCGCCGTGCAGCTGCTGGGCGACAGCATCTACACCAACCCGCTGCTGCTGGGCTATGCCTGGCAGAAGGGCCGCGTGCCGCTGTCGCATGCGGCGCTGATGCGCTCCATGGAGCTCAACGGCGTGCAGGTCGAGAACAACAAGGCGGCGTTCGAATGGGGCCGCCGCTGCGCCCATGACCTGGCCGAAGTGCAGGCGCTGTACCAGGCCAGCCAGGTCATCCACTTCGCCAAGAAGCCGGCGCTGGCCGAGATCGTCGCCCGGCGCGTGGAATTCCTCACCGGCTACCAGAATGCCGGCTATGCCGACCGCTACCGCGCGCTGGTGGCCCAGGTCGAAGCCGCCGAGCAGCCGCTGGGCAAGGGCACGCGCCTGTCCGAAGCCGTGGCGCGCTACCTGTTCAAACTGATGGCCTACAAGGACGAGTACGAAGTCGCACGGCTGCATACCGACCCGGCCTTCACGGCCAAGCTCGGCCAGATGTTCGAGGGCGACTTCAAGCTGGTGCACCACATGGCACCGCCGCTGCTGTCGCAAAAGGACGACCAGGGCCATCTGCGCAAGAAGGCCTTCGGCCCCTGGGTGCGCAATGCGTTTGGCGTGCTGACCCGGCTGCGCGGGCTGCGCGGCACGCCCTTCGATGTGTTCGGCTACACCGCGGAGCGCCGCATGGAGCGCGCGCTGATCGAGGAATACCGGGCCGACATCGCCGAGCTGCTGCAGGGGCTGAGCGCAGAGCGCCTGGCGCTGGCGGTGGAGATCGCCAGCCTGCCCGAAGGCATCCGCGGCTACGGCCACGTCAAGGAACGCCACCTCGAGGCCGCGCGCGCCAAGCGCAAGGAGTTGATGGCGCAATGGCGCGCACCGGCGCGGGTGGCGGGAGAGACCTCGCAGCGCAGCGCTGTGACGCACTGAGGTTGGAAGGGGGAGGCTCCTCCTTCGACCGAGCCGCGCAGGATCGAGCCGTGGTGGACCGGGGCGCGCGGGACCGGGCCGCGCAGGCAAGCTCACCACGAACGGTTTTCACCGTTCGCCCTGAGCCTGTCGCAGGGCGAACGTCCTATCCTCCAGTACCTGGCCTCTCCCCAGGGAACTTGTCACGCCCGCCCGGCCCAAAGCCTGGCGGGCGTGGTGTTTTCCGGGAGCCAAATACCCAGATGGCTGCGGGTCGGCCCTGTGGCCGATGAGAAACACCCGCATACAATGTTCCGTTACCCGTCCGGCGCAACGCGCGCCTGGAGCGCCTCTTTTTTCGACCATCCACTCCTGGAGTCCTGACCGTGTTTATTTCTTCCGCTTTTGCCCAGACCGCCCCTGCCGCTGCTGCCGAGGGCGCAGGCGTCATGGGTTCGCTCACCGGCATGCTGCCGCTGGTGCTGATGTTCGTGGTGCTGTACTTCGTGATGATCCGCCCGCAGATGAAGCGCCAGAAGGAACACCGCGCGATGATCGACGCGCTGGCCAAGGGCGACGAAGTCGCCACTGCCGGCGGCCTGCTGGGCAAGGTCACGGGCCTGTCCGACGGCTTCGTGCAGGTCGAGATCTCGCCCGGTGTCGAAGTGCAGATGCAGCGCAGCGCCGTGACGCAAGTGCTGCCCAAGGGCTCGGTCAAGTAATTTTTCGCTGTCGAAGACCTGTGTCTTCCCCTGGCCTGGCACCTGAACGCAGGCTGCCGGGCCCTGCTTTCTGAGAGATACGAGCGCGATCATGAACCGATATCCGGTCTGGAAGTACGCGATCATCGTGATCGCGCTGCTGGTGGGTGTGCTGTACACCCTGCCCAATTTTTTCGGTGAAGCGCCTGCGGTGCAGGTGTCTTCGGCCAAGGCCACCGTCAAGGTGGATACCGCTGTGCTGCAGCGTGTCGAGGAGGCGCTCAAGGCCGCGAATGTCGTGCCTGACACCTTGTCGCTGGAAGGCACCTCGGTGCGCGCGCGCTTCAACACGCCCGACGAGCAGCTCAAGGGCAAGGATGCGATCCAGCGCGCGCTGGTGCCCGATACCAATGACCCGGCGTTCATCGTGGCGCTGAACCTGGTGTCGCGCTCGCCCCACTGGCTCACCGCCATCGGCGCCAAGCCCGTGTACCTGGGCCTGGACCTGCGCGGCGGCGTGCACTTCATGCTTCAGGTCGACATGCAGGCCGCGCTGACGAAGAAGGCCGAGTCCTTCACCGGCGACCTGCGCAGCAGCCTGCGCGACCGCAACATCCGCCACGGCGGCATTTCGCGCGAAGGCCAGAACATCGAGATCCGCCTGCGCGACGAAGCCTCGCTCACGGCCGCGCGCAACCTGATTGCCGACCAGTACCCCGACCTGCAGACCACGAGCCAGCCCGATGGCACCGACTTCCGCCTGCGCGCCTCGATCAAGCCCGAAGCGCTGCGCAAGGTGCAGGACCAGGCGCTCAAGCAGAACATCGTGACGCTGCACAACCGGATCAACGAACTCGGCGTGGCCGAGCCCGTGATCCAGCAGCAGGGCCTGGACCGCATCGTCGTGCAACTGCCCGGCGTGCAGGACACCGCCAAGGCCAAGGACATCCTGGGCCGCACCGCGACGCTGGAAGTGCGCATGGTCGACGAATCCAGCGAGGCGCGCGCCGCCGAGATGGGTTCGGGCCCGGTGCCGTTCGGCGCCGAGAAGTACCTGGACCGCAACGGCCAGGCGGTGATCGTCAAGAAGCAGGTCGTGCTGACCGGCGAGAACCTGACCGACGCCCAGCCCGGCTTCGACAGCCAGACGCAGGAACCCACGGTGAACCTGACGCTCGACGCCAAGGGCGCGCGCATCTTCAAGGACATCACGCGCGAGAACGTCGGCAAGCGCATGGCCATCGTGCTCTTCGAGAAGGGCAAGGGCGAAGTCGTGACGGCGCCCGTGATCCGCGCCGAGATCAGCGGCGGCCGGGTGCAGATCTCGGGCCGCATGACGACCATGGAAGCCAACGACACCTCGCTGCTGCTGCGCGCCGGCTCGCTGGCCGCACCGATGGAAATCATCGAGGAATACACCATCGGCCCGAGCCTGGGCGCCGACAACATCGACCGCGGCATCCACTCCGTGGTCTGGGGCTTCGTTGCCATTGCCGCCTTCATGTGCGTCTACTACCTGATGTTCGGCGTGTTCTCGACGGTCGCGCTGTCCATCAACGTGCTGCTGCTGCTGGCCATCCTGTCGATGCTGCAAGCCACGCTGACGCTGCCCGGCATCGCCGCCATGGCGCTGGCGCTGGGCGTGGCCATCGACTCGAACGTGCTGATCAACGAGCGCATCCGCGAGGAGCTGCGCGGCGGCGCCTCGCCGCAGGCCGCGATCAACGCCGGCTACCAGCATGCCTGGGCCACGATTCTCGACTCCAACGTGACCACGCTGATCGCCGGCCTGGCGCTGCTGGCCTTCGGCTCGGGCGTGGTGCGCGGCTTTGCCGTCGTGCACTGCATCGGCATCCTGACCAGCATGTTCTCGGCGGTGTTCGTCTCGCGCGGCCTGGCCAACCTCTGGTACGGCAACCGCAAGAAGCTCAAGCAAATCTCGATCGGCCAAATCTGGAAGCCCGAAGACGCATCTGAGATGCGCTCGGTCGCGGCCAAGAAGTAAGGAGGAAGAGCATGGAATTCTTCCGCATCAAAAAAGACATCCCGTTCATGAAATACGCGTTGGTGCTCAACGCGATTTCGCTGCTGACTTTCGTGCTGGCGGTGTTCTTCCTGCTGACGCGCGGCCTGCACCTGTCGGTCGAGTTCACGGGCGGCACGGTGATGGAAGTCGCCTATGTGCAGAGCGCCGACGTGGGCAAGGTCCGCGAGACCATCTCCGGGCTGGGCTACGCCGACGTGATCGTGCAGAACTTCGGCACCTCGCGCGACGTGATGATCCGCCTGCCGGTGCAAAAGGGCGTGACCTCGGCGCAGCAAAGCGAGCAGGTGCTCACTGCGCTCAAGGCCGCCGACCCTGAAGTCACGCTGCGCCGCACCGAATTCGTCGGCCCGCAGGTCGGCGAGGAGCTGGTGCACAGCGGCCTGATGGCGCTGGGCATGGTGGTGCTGGGCATCGTGATCTACCTGGCTTTCCGCTTCGAGTGGAAGTTCGGCGTCGCGGCCGTGATCGCCAACCTGCATGACGTCGTGATCATCCTGGGCTTCTTCGCGTTCTTCCAGTGGGAGTTCTCGCTGGCGGTGCTGGCCGGCGTGCTGGCGGTGCTGGGCTACTCGGTCAACGAGTCGGTCGTGATCTTCGACCGGATCCGCGAAGCCTTCCGCAAGTTCCGCAAGCTCAGCACGCCCGAGGTCATCGACCACGCGATCACCTCGACCATGAGCCGCACCATCATCACCCACGCTTCGACCGAAGCCATGGTGCTGTCGATGTTCTTCTTTGGCGGCCCCAGCCTGCACTACTTCGCACTGGCGCTGACCATCGGCATCCTGTTCGGCATCTACTCCTCGGTGTTCGTGGCGGCCGCCATTGCCATGTGGCTGGGCGTCAAGCGCGAAGACCTGGTGAAGGCGCCGAAGAAGGACCATGACGCCAACGACCCGAACGCAGGGGCGGCCGTGTAGCAACAGGGCCCATGGCTTCCCCGCCCCCGCCCCCCGCCGCGCCAGCCACCGGGCTGGTGCGCCAGGCGCGCCAGCAACTGGCGCAGGACCTGGCGCAGGCGCTTCCAGACCTGGCGCTGCGGCTGGATGCGTTTCTCGAACATCTTGCCGACCAGGTCGGCACGCAGCGCGAGATGCAGGCGCACCGCGATGTACTTGAACGCTGGCGCGCGCAGCAGTCGGCCTGGGTGGCCGCCTGCGGCAACGCGCTCGAGGCGGCGCTTTCCGCCTCGCTGCTGCCCGCCGCGGCCACGCGCGGCAACGCGCCGCTGCCGGATGCCTTCGAGCTGCTCAGCGACGACGCCATCGAGAACCAGATCCAGGCCGCGCGGCTGGCGCTGGCGGCCGATGAAATGGCCGGCAGCAGCTTCGAGGCACTGCGCCTGCGCAGCCAGTGGCTGCAGCACCACGAACTGGCCGCCGACGACCTGCTGCGCCCCGAAACCTTCTGCGAACTGCTGGTCGACCAGTGGCGTCTCGCCGGGCTGCCGCGCGCCGACCTGCAGGACGTGACCGCACCGCTGCAGACGGCACTGGGCGAGCTGCTGCAGACCGCCTATGCGGCGCTGCACGAACTCTATGACCGCGAGGGTGTGCCGGCGTCACGCGAACTGGCGGTGCTGCGCCGCCATCCGGACACCGTCCAGCCCGCGCTGCAGCTGCCCGCGGCCCCGGCCAAGGCCGCCGCGCCAGCCCACCCGCTGCTGCGCGCGCGCCACCGGGCCCAGGAGGTGGTGCAGCAGCTGCGCCAGCTGCTGTCGCCGGGCCGCGCCGGCAGCGCGTCGGCAGCGCCGGGCCCGGCGTCGCAAAGCCTGCTCCAGGCATTGGCTGAACAGGCGCCCGCCGAAGCTTCATGGCAGTCGGAGATGTCGGCCATGGGCACGGCGTCCGGCGGCGTGGAAATCAGCCAGCTGGCGCGCGCGCTGCGTCAGCGC
The DNA here is from genome assembly GCF_013363755.1 of Comamonas antarctica. Lineage (NCBI taxonomy): Bacteria > Pseudomonadati > Pseudomonadota > Betaproteobacteria > Burkholderiales > Comamonadaceae > Comamonas > Comamonas antarctica. Next base: position 74,684 of record NZ_CP054840.1, on the reverse strand, counting down.
TCCAACAGCTGGAAGCAGCAGGCCACGGCGCCCGGCGACCGCGCGGCCATCGAAGTGGTGGCGCTGATGTTCCAGAGCATCCTGGCGCAGGACCGCATTCCGCCGTCCATCCGCGTATGGTTTGCGCGGCTGCAGCTGCCGGTGCTGCGCGTGGCGCTGGCCGAGCCGGATTTCTTCAGCAACCTGCAGCATCCCGTGCGGCTGCTCATCGACCGCATGGGGGCCTGCGTGCTGGGCTTCGACGCGACCAGCATGGGCGGCAGCGTGCTCGAGGCGGAGATCGCGCGCATCGTGCAGACCATCGAGCAGTTTCCCGAAACCGGCCAGCGCGTGTTCCAGCTCGCGCACCAGGAGTTCGAGAAGTTCCTGGCCGGCTACCTCACGCAGGAGCAGCCCAAGGCCAGGATCGTTTCGGTGGTGCAGCAGATGGAGGAAAAGGAAACGCTGACCATCCAGTACACCATCGAGCTGCGCCGTCTGCTCAAGGACATGCCGGTACGCCCCGAGCTGCGCAATTTCCTGTTCCGCGACTGGGCCGAGGTGCTGGCGCTGTCGGCGGTGCGCGTGGGCGCGGCGCATGACCAGACCCTGGCCTTCAAGCGGGCGGCCAGCGACCTGGTCTGGGCCGGCAGCGCCAAGCCCACGCGCGAGCAGCGCGCGCAGTTGATCCGCAGCCTGCCCGGGCTGCTGCAGTGCCTGCGCGAGGGGCTCACGCTGATCGGCATGTCCGCCAGCGCCCAGGCCGAGCAGCTCAAGCGCCTCACCGATACCCTGGCCGAGGCCTTTGTCGCCAAGACCGCGGCCATTGCGCCCGAGGATCTCGAGGCCATGGCGCGGCGCCTGAGCCATCTCGAAGAATTCATGAGCGCCGAGGGCCTGCCCGGGGACACGCCGCTGTCGGCCGAAAACCTCGAGAAACTGCTGGGCGTCGACATTGCCGGCTTGCAGGTGCTGGGCAACACGCCGCAGCCGGTCGACGCGCCCCAGCTGCAATGGGCGCGCACGCTGCAGCCCGGCAGCTGGTTCACGCTCGACCACAACGGCACCAGCCTGCAGGTGCAATATTCCTGGCACAGCAACCAGCGCCAGCTGCACCTGTTTGCCACGCTGGACGGGCAGTGCTATCTGATGCCGCTGCAACGGCTTGCCGGCTATCTGCAGTCCGGCCTGCTGGTGTGGCACGACGCCGAAGGCGTGACGCTGCGCGCGACGCGCGATGCATTGGAGAAGATCGAAGCGAATCCGGAGCGGCTGCAGGCCTAGTCAGCCACGCTCGACGCGCTGGAACAGGCCGCCCGCCAGCCGCGCCACCCGGCCCGCGAGTTCCAGCTCCAGCAGCGCTGCCTGCAGTTGCGCCGCGCTCCAGCCGGTGCGCGCCACGAGTTCATCGAGCCCGAGCGGATCGAAGCCCAGCGCGGCCAGCAGTTCCCTTTCCATGGCCGTCGCGCGCGGGCCGGCGGGCGCGGTGGCGGGCGCGGCGGCTTTCGGCAGGCCCTGGAGCTCTTCCAGCACGTCCTGTGCGGTCTCGACCAGTTTCGCGCCCTGGCGCAACAGCGCATGGCAGCCGCGCGACTGCGGCGCGTGGATCGAGCCCGGAATGGCAAACACCTCGCGCCCCTGCTCCAGCGCCAGCCGCGCAGTGATCAGCGAGCCCGATGCCAAGGCCGCCTCGACCACCAGCGTGCCTTGCGCCAGCCCGGAAATGATGCGGTTGCGCTGCGGAAAATGCGCGGGCAGCGGCGGCGCGCCGAGCGGGTACTCGCTGACAAGCAGGCCCGCGCGCGCAATGCGCTGCGCGAGCGCCGCATGCCGGCGCGGATAGGGTTGGTCCAGCCCCGTGCCCCAGACCGCAATCGTGGCCGGACCCGCATCGGCCGCGCGCCCGGCCTGCGCGGCCTGCAGCGCACCTTCGTGGGCCGCGCCATCGATGCCCAGCGCCATGCCCGAGACGATGCACAGGCCGGCCGCGCACAACTCGTGCGCCAGGCGCTGCGCGTCGATCAGGCCCTGGGCACTGGGATGGCGGCTGCCGACCACGGCCAGCGCGCGCTGCTCGGGAAACAGCGGCGCCGCGCCCTCGAAAGCCCGGGCGGCGCCGGCGACATGCAGCAGCAGCGGAGGATCCTCGGTGGCCAGCAGGCCGGCCGGGTAGCGCGCATCGCCAAGCGTGATCAGCGCATGCACCAGTCCCTCGGGCGCCGACTGCAGCCATTGCGTGCAGGCCTGGATGGCGTCGCGCTGCGCTGGCGCGAGGGTCAGCAGCGCAGCCATCTGCGCCGGGTCGAGCACGCTGCGCAAGGCCGTGGGCGGGTGCGTGAACACCGCCGGCGCCGAGCCGCACAGCGCGAGCAGGCGCCGCGCCAGCGCGCGGCTGATGCCCGGCGTCTGCGCCAGCCTCAGCCAGGCCGAGAGTTCGTCCTGGTCCAAGGCCTGCGGGTCCATGGCTGCCCGTTCAGCGCGGCGCGACCAGGTGGTCGCCGACCACAACGGGCCGCCGCACCTCGAGGATCAGCGCATAGGACACGCGGTCGAAAGTGCGAAACACCATGGCCAGGCCATTGCGCTCGCGCGGCAGCTGCATCTGTTCGCGCTGTTCGGTGGTCTTGTCCTGGATCACATCGCCCTGGGTCACGAGCTGCAGCACCTGGCCTGCGGCCATGGCGTCGCGCGTGCCGCGGTTGATGGCGATCACCTGGTTCTGCGCCGCGTAGCGGATCGCGGAATCGCCGTAGAGCGAGACCACGCGCGCGTTGACCTCGCCCCGGGGCGCGTGCGGCACATAGTTCGAGTAGCTGCGCTCGGGCGCGGGCAGCAGCCGGTCGCCCGCATAGATCTCGCTTTTCGCATCGGTGATGTCGATGGTCGCCGGCACCCGGTTTTCACGCAGCTCGCCCTTGGCGTCCTGCAGCGTCACCAGGGTCTCGCCCTCGACCAGTTCGGCCTTGCCCATGTACTGGGCTTCATAGCCCAGGATCTCGCCCGTGTCCGGGTCCGTGAGCGGCAGGGCTTCGCGGAAGATGCGCCAGGAGCGCGTGGCCGCCGAGTCGGGCCGCGGCACGAGGTCGGCGCTGCCGCGCACATAGGCGCGGTCGCCCGTGGCCATGATCACGCGTTCGTCGGTCGTGGCGACGATGCGCGGCGCCTGCGCGAGCCGCTCGGCATCGACCACCAGCGGCTGCACCAGGAAGGGCTCGATCAAATGCGCGGGCAGCGTGGGCAGCGCCATGTCGGCCAGGCTCTCGCTGCGCGTGCGCGGCGACAGCCGCACCGTGGGCGTGCCCTGCGCGCCGGCGCCACCCATGCGCAGGCGCGCATAGCCGTTGCTCTTGTCGAGGTAGAGCACCTGGCCGGGATAGATCAGATGCGGATTGGCAATCGCTTCGAGGTTCATGCCCCAAAGCTCGGGCCAGCGCCAGGGCCGGCGCAGGAACATGCCGGAGATGCCCCACAGCGTGTCGCCGCGGCGCACGGTGTACTCGTCGGGGGCGGTCGAGGACAGCTCGCTCAGCGGCACGCCCTGCTGCGCCACCTGCCGGGCGGTGGCGCGCTGCGCAGACGTCACCGGATAGTTCTGGGCATGCAGCGTGGACAGCGCGGCCAGCAGCATGGCCCCGACGCCGACGGTCCGCGCATTGGAAAATGCCGTCATCTCACTCCCTCAATTGGTCTCGCCGCAGCCGGGCAACACGTAACAAAGCTTCACGGATTCTCGGCGCAAGGCCTTGATCAGGCAATGATTATTGGAGCGGTGCCCAGCGAATAAACGCAAAAGTGGCGAAAATAGCGACATCATTTTCTTGGCTGCCATGGCAATTCTTCCCATCCTCTGCTTTCCCGATCCACGCCTGCACAAGGTGGCCCAGCCGGTCACCGTGGTGGATGAACGCATCCAGGCGCTGGTGGCCGACATGCTCGCCACCATGTACGACGCCCAGGGCATCGGCCTGGCCGCGACCCAGGTCGACGCGCACGAGCGCGTGGTGGTCATCGATGTGTCCGAGGAGCGCGACCAGCCGATGACGCTGATCAACCCCGAGATCCTCTGGGCCAGCGAAGACAAGCAGGTCGGCGACGAAGGCTGCCTGTCGGTGCCCGGCATCTATGACGGCGTCGAGCGTTCGACCTCGGTCAGGATCCGCGCGCTCGATGAAAAGGGCCAGTCGCGCGAGATCGAGGCCGAAGGCCTGCTGGCCATCTGCATCCAGCACGAGATGGACCACCTGATGGGCAAGGTGTTTGTCGAATACCTGTCGCCGCTCAAGCGCAACCGCATCAAGACCAAGCTGCTCAAGCAGCAAAAGCAGGACCGGTGATGGACTTGCGCCCGGTGCTGTTGCAATGGGCGCGCCGGGCAGTTTGGGGCGTCGCCGGGCTGTGGCTCAGCGGATGCGCCATTGCCGAATGGCAGAAGATCGGCACGCCGCGTGCCGAAGTCCTCAAGGACATGGGCCGGCCCACGCTGACCGTGCCCCTGCCCGCTGGCGGCGAGCGCCTGCTCTACAGCCGCCAGCCTGCGGGCCAGCAGGTTTACCACTTCGACTTCGATGCGCAGCAGCGCCTCGCGCGCGTGCAGCAGGTGCTGACCATGCAGCAGTTCTTCGCGTTGCGCAATGACGTCGATACGCGCGCCAGCGTGCTCCAGCAGTTCGGCCCGCCCGCGCTGGTCGAGGGTGTGGCCAGCTTCAAAGGCGACATCTGGACCTACCGTTTGCTGGACAATGGAGCTTCACGCCAGGCCCATGTGCACATCGACCCCGCGGGCGTGGTGCGCCGCGTAATGTTCACCGACGAAGTATTCAACGACAGCGACCCTCTCGACTGAGAGGCCGCGCCTTTCCCCTTGTGATTGCATGAACGTCATCTTTGCCGGTACGCCGGAATTCGCCAGCGTGGCCCTGCAGCGTCTGCTCGATGCGGGCTTTCGCGTGCCCCTGGTGCTGACCCAGCCCGACCGGCCCGCGGGCCGCGGCATGAAGCTCCAGGCCTCGCCCGTCAAGCAGTGCGCGCAGGCGCATGGCATTGCCGTGAGCCAGCCGCGCAGCCTGCGCCTCGACGGCAAGTATCCCGAAGACGCGGCCGCGGCGCAGCAGGCGATTGCCGCCGCGCAGGCCGACGTGATGGTAGTGGCTGCCTATGGCCTGATCCTGCCGCAATGGGTGCTCGATGCGCCGGCCAAGGGCTGCCTCAACATCCACGCCAGCCTGCTGCCGCGCTGGCGCGGCGCTGCGCCCATCCACCGCGCGATCGAAGCCGGCGACCGCGAGACCGGCGTCACCATCATGCAGATGGATGCGGGCCTGGATACCGGCGACATGTGCCTGGTGGAGCGCCTGCCCATCGGCCCGGATGCGACCACCGCCAGCCTGCATGACGAACTCGCGCTGCTCGGCGGCCGGCTGATCGTCGAGGCGCTGGAGATGAGCGCCTGCGGCGGCCTGCCGCGCACGCCCCAGCCCGCCGAGGGCGTGACCTACGCGCACAAGATCGAAAAGGCCGAGAGCTGGATCGACTGGCGGCTGCCGGCCGCGGCCATCGACCAGCGCGTGCGCGCATTCACGCCCTTCCCCGGCGCCGCGAGCCAGTGGCAGGGCGAAACCATCAAGTTCTGGGAAGGCCGGCCCGCGCCGCGCGCGCAGGATGCCGCGCCCGGCACGGTGCTGGCCGCCGATGCCGCAGGCGTGGTCGTGGCCTGCGGCGAGGGCGCGATGCGCTTCACCCAGCTGCAGCGCGCGGGCGGCAAGCGCCTGCCCGCGGGCGACTTCCTGCATGGCTTTGCGCTGCCCCCGGGCGCGCAGCTCGAAGCCGCGCCATGAACCAGCGTTCCGCAACCGGCGCCCAGGCCGCCGCGCTGGCGCAGCGCGCGCTGGGCATTGCGCGCGACCCGGCCTTCCAGCTGGGCATGCGCGACCTGAGCGGTGTCTCGCTGGGCATTGCCGCCTGGGCGCTGGTCACGGGCGTGGCCATGGTCAAGAGCGGCATGTCCGTATGGATGGCGCTGTTCATGTCCTTCGTGGTCTACGCCGGCAGCGCCCAGCTGGCCGTGCTGCCGCTGATGATCGCGGGCGCGCCGCTGTGGGTGGTGTGGTTCACCGCGTTCTGCGTGAACCTGCGCTTCGTGATCCTGAGCAGCATGTGGCGCAGCTATTTCGCGCATCTGGCGCGCCGCCACCGTCTGGCGCTGAGCTATTTCAGCGGCGACGTGATCTTTGTCGCATTCTTCAAGCGCTATCCGGGCGGCGAGCGCAGCCCGGAGCAGCTGCCGTATTTCTGGGGCGCGGCCGCGACCAACTGGACGGTCTGGCAGGCGTTCTCGGTGGCCGGCATCTTTCTTGCCGACCAGGTGCCGCTGTCATGGGGCCTGGGATTTGCGGGCGTGCTGGCGCTGCTGGGCGTGCTGTATTCGATGCTCACCGACCGCACCACCTGGAGCGCGACCGGCGTGGCCGCGGCCGTGGCCGTGGCGGCGTTTGCGCTGCCGCTCAAGCTCAACATCCTGGCGGCGATCGCAGCGGCCGTGGCCGTGGGCCTGATGATGGAAAACACCGAACGCCGGCTGCGCGAGTGGCGCGCCGGCCCGGCGAAGCTGCGCGCGCCCGATCCGGCACGCGGCGAGCGCAATCCGGTGCTGCCGCTCGATGACGAGGAGCCGCGCCCATGATGGACTCCTGGTGGCTGTTTGCCCTGAACTGCCTGGGCCTGGGCGCGATCACGCTGATCACGCGCGCGTTCTTCATGTTTCCCGAGCGCGAAGTGCCGATGCCGCACTGGCTCAAGCGCGGCCTGAAGTACGCGCCCCTGGCCGCGCTGGCGGCGGTGATCGCGCCCGAGCTGGTCATCACCCAGGGCGCGCTGATCCAGACCCTGCTCGACGCGCGCCTGCCGGCGGTGATCTGCGCCACGGCTTATTACTTCTGGAAGCGCGGCATTCTGGGGACCATCGTCGTGGGGATGGCGGTTTACCTGCCGTTGCATATCGGGCTCGGATGGTGAAATTGCCGCTTTGGCCCTTCGACAGGCTCAGGGCGAACGGTTCATTTTTCCGTTCGCCCTGAGCCTTGTCGAAGGGTGCAGGGCCGCGGCGTACCGCAACTCCACGCCCTACAATGTCGGCGCCTTTCCCTCAACGTCTCACTGCCTGCTGCCAGGCAATCCGCTGCCATGAACATTCTTCGCTTCTCCGATCTGTGCGCCCAGGGCAAAGCCCAGGGCCAGCGCGTCTTCATCCGTGCCGACCTGAACGTTCCGCTCAACGACGCGGGTGAGATCACCGAGGACACGCGCGTGCGTGCTTCGGTGCCCTGCATCGAGATGGCGCTCAAGGCCGGCGCGGCGGTGATGGTCACCAGCCATCTGGGCCGCCCGACCGAAGGCCAGTTCCAGCCCGCCGACTCGCTCGCACCGGTCGCCAAGCGCCTGTCGGAGCTGCTGGGCCGCGAAGTGCCCGTGGTCGCGGACTGGGTCGACGGCGTGCAGGTCGCGCCCGGCCAGGTCGTGCTGCTGGAGAACTGCCGCGTCAACGTCGGCGAGAAGAAGAACCAGGAAGCACTGGCGAAGAAGCTGGCCGCACTGTGCGACATCTTCGTCAACGACGCGTTCGGCACCGCCCACCGCGCCGAAGGCACGACCTACGGCATCGCCCAGTTCGCGCCCGTGGCCTGCGCCGGCCCGCTGCTGTCGGCCGAGATCGATGCGCTGCAAAAAGCCCTGGCCGCGCCCGCGCAGCCGCTGGTGGCCATCGTGGCCGGCTCCAAGGTCTCGACCAAGCTGACGATTCTCGAAGCGCTGTCGCACAAGGTCGACCAGCTGATCGTCGGTGGCGGCATCGCCAACACCTTCATGCTGGCCGCGGGCCTGAAGATCGGCAAGTCGCTGGCCGAACCCGACCTGGTGCCCCAGGCCAAGGCGGTGATCGACGCGATGGCCGCGCGCGGCGCGCAGGTGCCGATTCCCACCGATGTGGTGGTCGCCAAGACCTTTGCCGCCGACGCGCCCGCGACCATCAAGGCCGCGACGGAGGTGGCCGATGACGACCTGATCCTGGACATCGGCCCCGACACCGCGAAGCGCCTCGCCGAACAGCTCAAGGCCGCGGGCACCATCGTCTGGAACGGCCCGGTGGGCGTGTTCGAGTTCGCGGCGTTCGAGAACGGCACGCGCATCATCGCGCAGGCGATTGCCGAATCCAAGGCCTTCAGCATTGCCGGCGGCGGCGACACGCTGGCGGCGATCGCCAAGTACGGCATCGAAGACCAGATCGGCTATATCTCCACCGGCGGCGGCGCGTTCCTCGAAGTGCTCGAAGGCAAGAAGCTGCCGGCCTTCGAAATCCTCGAAAAGCGCGCCAACGGCTGATTGCCGCGCCAACGCCCTGCTTCGAAGCCCCGCATGCCGGGGCTTTTTGCATCCCGGCCTTAAAATCGCGCCCCATGACTTTCCTCGACATGCTGCGCAACGCCGGCTCGCAAAACCAATCCATGCTGTGCGTGGGCCTCGACCCCGAACCCAACCGCTTTCCCGCGGCCATGCAGGGCGATGCCTCGAAGATCTTCGATTTCTGCGCCGCCATCGTCGATGCCACCGCCGATCTGGTGAACTCGTTCAAGCCGCAGATCGCCTATTTCGCGGCGCACCGCGCCGAAGACCAGCTCGAGCGCCTGATGGCCCACATGCGCGCCGTGGCACCGCACGTGCCGGTGATTCTCGACGCCAAGCGCGGCGACATCGGCTCGACGGCCGAGCAGTACGCCAAGGAAGCCTTCGAGCGCTATGGCGCCGATGCCGTGACGCTGTCGCCGTTCATGGGCTTCGATTCCGTCGCGCCCTATCTGAAGTACGAAGGCAAGGGCGCCTTCCTGCTGTGCCGCACCTCCAACCCGGGCGGCGACGACCTGCAGGCGCGCACGCTGGCCGATGTGCCGGGCAGCCCCAAGGTGTTCGAGCATGTGGCCGCGCTGGCGCAAGGCCCGTGGAACCTCAACGGCCAGCTGGGCCTGGTGGTGGGCGCGACGCGCCCGCACGAGATCGAGCGCGTGCGCGAGATCGCCCCTACGCTGCCGCTGCTGATTCCGGGCGTGGGCGCGCAGGGCGGCGATGCCGTGGCCACGGTCAAGGCCGGGCTGCGCGCGCACGGCAGCATCATCGTCAACTCGTCGCGCGCGATTCTCTACGCGTCGTCCGGCGCCGACTTTGCCCAGGCCGCGCGCGCGCAGGCCGAAGCGACGCGCGAGACCTTGCAGCAAGCGGCGCGCGAAGCGCAACGCTGATATGAAGCACCCCCTGAGCCGCTCACGCGGCTTCCCCCTCTCAGCCTTCGGTGGAGGGGGACGGCAGCCTCGCTGCGGGGCGGCCCTTGCTCGCTGCCCCTGGGCTGGTGCAGGCCAGTTTTATAGGATTCATGCAATGGTCGACACCATGCTGCGTTAAGCAAGGCACTGGTTATGCAGATCAAGTGGCTGGAAGACTTCCTGATGCTGGCCCAGGAGCGCAGCTTCACGCGGGCCGCGGAACTGCGCCATGTGACGCATCCAGCGTTCGGACGCCGCATCCGCGCGCTCGAGGCCTGGAGCGGCACGGCGCTGGTCGTGGCCGGCAGCAGCCCGGTGCGGCTCACGCCCGCGGGGGAGGCCTTTCTCGAGACCTGCGAACTGATGACGCGCACCCTCGCGCAGTCGCACGAGGAGCTGCAGACCATTGCCGGGCGCCAGGCGCAGACCATCCTGCTGGCCACGGGCCGCACGCTGGCGCGCACCATCGTTGCCGACTGGCTGCTGCGCCTCGGGCCGCTGCTGCAGACCAGCCCGCTCACGGTCTACACGCGCACGCTGCACGAGGCCGTGACCATGCTCGAGCAGGATGAAATCCACTTCTCGCTGATCTACCACCACCCGGCCATTGCCGTGCGCTGGGACGCGCGCCAGTTCAGCTACGTGAACATCGCCAGCGACCGGCTGGTGCCGGTGTCGCGCGCCAACCCCGAGGGCCAGGCGCGGCACAGCTTTGCCGCGCCCGGCAGCGTGCCCTATCTCGCCTACCCGCACCGCATGGCGCTGGGCCGGCTGGTCGAGGACCATCTGTCGCAGAACCCCGATGCGCCGCGGCTGCAGCGCATCCTCGAATGCGACTCGGCCGATGCGCAATACGAGTATGTGCACAAGGGCCTGGGTGTGGCCTGGCTGCCCTGGTCGATGGTGCATGCCGACTGCAAGGCGCGGCGCCTGGCGCTGGCCGGCACACGCAACATGGAAGTGCGTTTCGATGTGCGCATGTACCGCGCCAAGCGGCGGCTGAGCGCGGCAGCCGAGGAATTCTGGAATCGTGTGACACAACGCTAGCCGCGTTCGATGTGCCACAACGGCACGGCCTGGTGCCGTTATGGCACCAGCCAAGCGCGCAGGACTTTTTACATTCGACGTTATTCAATCCAGGAATCGTCCCATGCAAAATCGTTCTATCCTGCGCCGCACTGCCCTCGCCTGCGGTATCGCTCTGCTGGCAGCCGGTTCGGCCTTCGCCGATGCCTCGTACCCCAACAAGCCGATCACCATGGTCATCGGCTATCCGCCGGGCGGCAGCACCGATCTCGTGGGACGCATGGTCGGCACCGAACTCGCCAACCGCCTGGGCCAGCCGGTGGTGATCGAGAACCTGGGTGGCGCGGGCGGCGCGATTGCCGCGCAGAAGGTCGCCAAGTCCGCACCCGATGGCTACACCATCATGGTCGGCGCGAACAACGAACTGGCCATTGCGCGCCTGATCAACAAGAGCCTGAAGTACACGATCAAGGACTTCACGGCGATCGGCATGGTGGCTTCGCAGCCGCTGGTGCTGGTGGCGTCGCAAAAGGCCGGCGTGAAGAACACCGACGAGTTCATCGCCGCGGTCGCCAAGGCCCCGGGCCAGACCAGCTACGGCAGCTCGGGCGTGGGCACCTCGCTGCACCTGGCCGGTGAACTGGTCAAGGAACAGGGCAAGCTGCAGATGACGCACATCCCCTACCGCGGTGTCGCGCCCCTGACCACCGACCTGGTGGGCAACAACATCGAGTACGGCATGTTCGTGCTCTCCAGCGGCCTGCCGCAGATCCAGTCGGGCAAGGTGATTGCGCTGGGCACGACCGAAGCCAAGCGCTCGGCCATCACGCCGAACATTCCTGCGCTCGCCGAAAATCCGGCGTTCAAGAACGTCGACATCAGCGTCTGGTTTGCACTGATGGCCCCGCCCAACCTGCCCAAGCCCATCCAGGACAAGCTGAAGAAGGCGCTGAACGACACGCTGGCCTCGGCCGAATTCCGCAAGAAGCTGGCCGCCACCGGCTCGGTGGTCTCGGATGCCAAGCTCGATACCGACAAGTACATCGCGTCCGAAATCGCCAAATACACCAAGATCGTTGAATTCGCCAAGATCGAAGAATGAGCACACTGCAATTTGACCTGCCGGCGCCCGACATCGGCGCCTGGCGCGCGGGCAATACCGGCACCGAAGGCGTCTGGCGTTTCGATTCGGGCCTGCCCGGACGCAACGTGATGATCACCTCGCTGGTGCATGGCAACGAACTCAGCGGCGCCTGGGCCGTCAAGGGCCTGCTCGAAGCCGGCCTGCGCCCGCTGCAGGGCACGCTGACGCTGGTTTTTGCCAACCTGCAGGCCTTCGACCGTTTCGATGCCAATGCGCATGACGCATCGCGCTTCACCGACGAAGACCTGAACCGGCAGTGGAGCGACGAGCGCATGGACGCGGCCGACAGCAACGAGCGCCGGCGCGCCGCAGCGCTGCGCCCGTTCGTGCGCCAGACCGACTGGCTGCTCGACCTGCACTCCATGCACGAGCCCTCGGCGCCGCTGCTGCTGACCGGCGTGCAGCCGCGCAACCAGCTGCTGGCCAAGCAGATGGGCGCGCCCACGCATGTCGTGATCGATGCGGGCCACAAGGACGGCACGCGCCTGCGCGACTACGGCCGCTTCGGCCTGCCCGACGAGCAAGCCGGCGACTCGCGCACGCTGCTGGTCGAGTGCGGCTTCCATGGCGACCCGGCCAGCCGCGACATAGCCCAGGACCAGTGCCTGCGCTTCCTGCTGGCCTCCGAAGTCATCGACCAGGCCGAGGCCGACCGCCTGCTGCCCGGCTGGCGCCTGCCCGACCCCGCCCCCCAGCTCGCGCTGACCGTGACCGGCCCGGTGGTGGCCAAGAGCGCGGCTTTCCGCTTCAACGCCCCGTTCACCGGCCTGGAGCACTTCGCCAAGGCCGGCACGGTCATCGGCGACAACGACGGCGAGCCCGTGCTCACGCCCTACGACGACTGCGTGCTGGTCATGCCCTCGGTACGCCAGGCGCGCGCCGGCGTGACGGTGGTGCGTTTTGCGCGCTGCGCGCCGCTCTAAACCACGCTGTGGATAACTTGGTGCGCACGCCGCGCTGAGATGTCCTTTCCAAGAAAAAAGCCTCCATGCCAAAAAGCATGGAGGCTTTGTTTTGGGGCGCCTGGCTTACTGCGCGCCCACCTGCACCGTCATCGGCTTGGCAAAGATGGTGTAGCTATAGGTGCCGGTGCCCATCTTGTGGGTGTAGCCGGGCAGCACGGTGGCCGTGCCGGCGGCGGTGAAGGTCACGCGGCCATCGCTGCCCACGGTGTGCGCGGGCGAGCCGTCCAGCACCACCATCTGGTTGCTGAAGGCCGAACTGAGCGTACCGACCTGGGTGGTGAGGTCGACCGCGGCGGCAAACGGGCTGCCGATCGTGGCGCTGGCCGTGGCCGCCGTGCTGATGGCCACCGGGAAGTCCTTGGCCCAGTACGCGTGGTCGGTGGTGATGCCGTGCGTGCCGTAGCTGTAGAAGCGGTAGAAGTCGTTCTCGGTGTTGATGGTCCAGGGCCAGAAGGTGGTGCCGCGGTGCTTGCCGGCTTCCATCGTGGCCTGGGTCAGGCCAGCGAACGAGGGGTTGTAGGTCGACGAGTAGAGCTGCGTGCCATTGAGGATGTTGCGCAGGTTGACCGCCACATCGCCGGCATCGGCCGAGCTGTTGAGGAAACCGGTGCTGATCTCGGGCAGGGTCTCGGCCATGCGGTTGAGCTGGTCGCCGCTGAACGAGATCGCCACCACCTGGTCCCTGACGCCGGCCTTCTCGAGTTCTTCCTTGAGCAGCGGCACGATGCCCGCGGTGGTGCTCTTGAGCTCGATGAAATGGCTCACGTTGCGGCCCTTGAACTCCGCGAAGAACTCCTGCAGCGTGGGCACCGAGAGGCCGCTGGGCTTGGTCTTGAGCTGCTTGACCTGGGCCAGCGTCATGTCCTCGATGCGGCCCGTGCCGTTGGTGGTGCGCGTGACGGTGTCGTCATGCATGATGACCAGATGCCGGTCGGTGGTCATGTAGATGTCGTTCTCGACCGCATCGGCCCCGGCAGCCACGGCCGCGCGCGCGCCCTCGAGCGTGTTCTCGTCGGTCGTGCCGGGCATGCCGCGGTGGCCCGTGACCAGCGGCTTGCGCAGCAGCGTGTTAGCCGGCAGCTGCTTGAGCACCGCGCTGTAGACGCCGGCGTTGGCCGCGATCACGCCATTGACACCCGTGGTCAGCACTTCGGCGGCCGCGGCCGGCGTGGTGGCCGTCGACTTCGCCCAGGGCGTGAGCAGCAGGCGCTGCAGGTGGGCGACCGTCGTGCGGTTGGTCATGGCGGCGGGCAGCACCGCGATCTTGGCCTTGGCGCGGTTGGTGGCGCTGACCACCTGCAGGATGTCCTGTGTGGTGTTGCCCAGGATGGAGACGCCCGAGAAGTCCACCGCGGTGCGCACCGCGGGAATGGCGCGGCGCGCGCTGGCCAGCAGCTCGACGTTGTCCGACAGCAGGGTCACATCGCCCAGGTCGTTGTTGCTGCGCGCGAACTGGGCCAGCGCGGTCACGGTGGCGCTGTCGGCAATGCGCAGCACCGGAATGGTGTTGCGGTCGGCCTGGGCGAAGTAATGCGCAAGCGAAGCCAGGCTTTCACCGCTTTCGCTGCGCAGGTTCAGGCTGCTGTCGATGACGAACAGCGCGTTGCTCGCGCCGCTGCCTGCCAGCTGCGTCTGCGCCGACATCGGCTGCACCAGCGTCGGCGCCATCGAGGCCGGCGTGCCCGTGTCCTGCACGGCAATCACCTTGCTCACGTCGGGCAGCGCCGTCAGCTGCTGCGTGACCTTGATGCTGTCGACGCGCATGATCGCGCCCGTGGTCTGCAGGCCGACGCCGCCCTTGGCCATGGCTTCGTCCAGCGTCATGTCATGCGTCAGCATGTTGTCCAGGTACTGGCGCACGCGGTTGCCGTGGACGATCACCGTGGCGGTATAGGTCTTGGCCGGGTCGATGTTCTCGCTGAAGGCCTTGGTGCCCGTGACCAGCCACTGGCCGTTCTTGCGCTGCGCGAACTCCGTGCCATTGCTGGCCGTGGCGGTGACGCGCACCGCGAACTGGTAATAGGGGTCGTAGGGCCGCGCGTTGTCCGCGCCCGAGGTGCGGTACATCACGCTGGCCCAGCGCGTGGCGTTGTTGGGCGACTCGATGGTGAACTGCGCGTCGATGCGGTAGTTGCTCAGCGCCTGCAGGGACGCCGGCAGCACCACCGCCGTCATCTCGCTGCTGTGGGCGCGGCCGTCGATGATCAGGCTGCCGTCGCGCACGGACACCGTGCCGCGGTTGCCGGCCGGCGCGCTCCAGCCCGCGGGCAGTGCCGTAAGGCCATCGAAGCTTTCGTCGATGTAGACCTCGGCCACGGGCGCGGGGGTCTCGGGCGTGGGCTCCTCGGGCGTGGGCGTTTCGGGCGTCGGAGTTTCGGGTGCGGGGGTCTCGGGCGTCGGCAGCGTGGGCGTGGTGGGATCGGTCGGGGCCGGGCTGGCGTGGTTGTTGTCGCCGCCGCAAGCTGCCAGGCTGATGGCCAGAAGGGCCGCGGCCACCGTCTTCGATTGATTCATCTCGTCCTCTTTTTTGCGAAAAGTCCGAATCTACGGGCGTTGCATGACACCGGTATGGCGCACGTGTGACAAACGGGCGTGAAAAGTTCCTGCGCCAGCCTGTGGATAAAAATGTGGACAAGGTCACCGCAGCCGCGCCGGCGCCAGCCGTTCGGGCAGCACGCCCTGGGCCGCGAGGCCTGCATCCAGCGCCTCGCCCAGCAGCAGGTTGCGCGCCAGCAGGCCGGCCGCATAGGCGGTCTGAATGCCATAGCCTCCCTGTGCGGCCAGCCAAAAGAAGCCTGGCTGGCCTCGCGCCGGTGGCGCATCCCAGCCGATCACCAGTTCGCCGTCGGCGACAAAGGAGCGCAGCCCGGCCCAGGTATGCGAGGGCCGGCGGATCTGCATGGTCGTGTTCTGCTCGATGTGGAAAATTCCGGTGGCAACGTCGATTTCCTCGGGCACCACGTCATGCGGCGTGGTGGGATCAGCATTGGCCGGCGAGCCCAGCATCTGGCCTGCATCGGGCTTGAAATAGAAGCTGTCGTCGACCCCCATGACGGCAGGCCAATGCCGCGCATCCACGCCCGCGGGCGCAGCAAAGGTGAATGCGCTGCGGCGCTTGGGCACCAGCCCCAGCGGCACGACGCCGGCCAGCGCGGCCAGCGCGTCGGCCCAGGCGCCCGCGGCATTCACCACCTGCCGCGCCGCGATCCGGCTGCCGTCGGCCAGGCCGATCTGCCAGCAGGCATTGCTCGCATCGCGCGCCAGCGACACCACCTCCGCCGCGCAGCGCAGATGGCCGCCGCCCAGACGCAGGCCGCGCAAAAAGCCCTGGTGCAGGCCGTGCACCTCCATGTCGCGCGCGTTTTCATCGAGAAAGCCGGCCACGATCACGTCGGCGCGCAGGCAGGGCACCAGCGCCAGCAGCTCGTCCTGTTCAAGCCAGCGCACGGCCTGGGAATGGCGGCGCGCCTCGGCATAGGCCGCGTCCAGCTCGGCGCGTTGGTCGGCACGTGCGACATAGAGCGCGCCGCGTGGGGACAGCACCGGCTCGGGCATGAAATCGGCGGGCGGGGCGGTGTAGAACGCGCGGCTGGCGCGCGTCAGCGCCTGCACCTGGGGCGGACCGTAATGCTCGAGATACAGCGCCGCCGAACGGCCCGTGGAGTGATAGCCGGGCTGGGTCTCGCGTTCGAGCACCAGCACCGACGCACGGCCGGACAGCTGCCAGGCAACGGATGCGCCCGCAATGCCGGCGCCGACCACCACGAAATCAATGGGAGACATGGAACCTCCTCTGGCCGCTATGGTTGCCCGCGGCATGGCTGGTGCCTGTCGGCGCACAGGCGCATGGCAAGCCAGCGCCGGCCGCCTTATGCCAGATACCGCCGCAGGTAATGCCCGGTATGGCTGCCCTCGTGCGCCGCGATCTGCTCCGGTGTGCCCGTCGCCACCACGGTGCCGCCGCCCGCGCCGCCCTCGGGGCCCATGTCGATCAGCCAGTCGGCGGTCTTGATCACGTCGAGGTTGTGCTCGATGACGACGATGGTATTGCCTGCGTCGCGCAGCTGGTGCAGCACCTTGAGCAGCAGGTCGATATCGGCAAAGTGCAGACCGGTCGTGGGCTCGTCGAGTATGTAGAGCGTGCGCCCGGTATCGCGCTTGCTCAGCTCCTGCGCCAGCTTGACGCGCTGCGCCTCGCCGCCCGACAGCGTGGTCGCGCTCTGGCCCAGGCGGATGTACGACAGCCCCACGGCCAGCAGCGTCTGCAGCTTGCGCGCGATGGCCGGCACGTCCTGGAAGAACGCATGCGCGTCCTCGACCGTCATCTGCAGGATCTGCGCGACGTTCTTCCCCTTCCACAGCACTTCGAGCGTCTCGCGGTTGTAGCGCTCGCCCTGGCAGACGTCGCAGGGCACGTAGACATCGGGCAGGAAGTGCATCTCGACCTTGACCACGCCGTCGCCCTGGCAGGCCTCGCAGCGGCCGCCCGCGACGTTGAAGCTGAAGCGCCCCGGGCCGTAGCCGCGCTCGCGCGCGATCGCGGTTTCGGCCATCAGGTCGCGGATGGGCGTGAACAGGCCGGTATAGGTCGCCGGGTTGCTGCGCGGCGTGCGGCCGATCGGCGACTGGTCGACATTGATGACCTTGTCGAAGTACTCGATGCCCACCACCTCGTCATGCGGCGCGGGCTCTTCGCTCGCGCGGTAGAGCTGGCGCGCGACCTCGGCATAGAGCGTGTCGTTGACCAGCGTGCTCTTGCCCGAGCCCGAGACGCCCGTGACGCAGGTCAGCAGCCCAACAGGAAACTCCACCGTGACGTTCTTCAGGTTGTGCCCGCGCGCGCCGACCACGGTGATGGCCTGCAGATCGCCCTGGCGCGCCACATGCTCGGCCTGGCGCTCGGCGCGGCGCTGCGCCGCGGCCGAGACCGGAAAGCGCGACTTGCCCGGCGCGGGCGCGGGTTCTGCCGACTTGACCACGGGCAGCCAGGGCGTGCGCCGCTTGGGCACCTCGATGGTCTGCGTGCCCGCGAGATAGCGGCCGGTGGGCGAATCGGGGTTGGCCTTGACCTGCTCGAACGTGCCCTGCGCCATGACGCGGCCGCCATGCAGGCCCGCGCCCGGGCCCATGTCGATGATCTGGTCGGCGGCGCGCATCATGTCCTCGTCGTGCTCGACGACGATCACGCTGTTGCCGATGTTGCGCAGGTGTTCCAGCGTCGCGATCAGCCGGTCGTTGTCGCGCTGGTGCAGGCCGATGCTGGGTTCGTCAAGCACATACATCACGCCCGTGAGGCCGCTGCCGATCTGGCTGGCCAGGCGGATGCGCTGGGCCTCGCCGCCCGACAGCGTCTCGGCGCTGCGGTCCAGGCTCAGATAGCTCAGGCCGACATCGTTGAGGAACATCAGCCGCGAAGTGATCTCGCGCACCACCTTGTCGGCGATGTCGGCCTTGGCGCCGTGCAGCTTGAGACGCGCAAACCAGGCATGGGCCTCGGCCAGCGTGGCGCGGCTGACCTCGTAGATCGCGCGCTGCTCGTCGCCCTCGCCGATGCGCACCCAGCGCGCCTCGCGCCGCAGCCGCGTGCCTTCGCAGTCGGGGCAGCAGCGCGTGCTGCGCAGCCGCGCCAGGTCGTCGCGCACCACGCTGGAGTCGGTTTCGCGGTAGCGCCGCGCGATGTTGGGAATGACGCCCTCGAACGGGTGGTGCTTGATCAGCGGCTTGTCCTTGTGCTTGCCGCTGTCGCTGAAGTAGGCAAAGCCGATGGCCTCTTCGCCCGAGCCCCAGAGCACGGCATTGCGCACCGCCTCGGGCAGTTCCTCGAATGGCTGCTCGATGTCGGCGCCGTAATGCGCGGCCACGCTTTCCAGCATGGTGAAGTAATAGGCGTTGCGCCGGTCCCAGCCCTTGATCGCGCCGCTGGCCAGGCTCAGCGAGGGAAAGGCCACCACGCGCTCGGGATCGAAGGCATCGCTCAGGCCCAGGCCGTCGCAGGTCGGGCACGCGCCCTGCGGCGAGTTGAACGAGAACAGCCGCGGCTCGAGCTCGGGCAGCGAATAGCTGCAGATCGGGCAGGCGAACTTGGCGCTGAACCAGTGCTCGGCGCCGGTGTCCATCTCCAGCGCGATCAGCCGGCCGCCGGCCTCGGCGCCGCCGGCGCGCAACGCGGCCTCGAAGCTCTCGGCCAGGCGCTGCGCGGCATCGGGGCGCACCTTGAGGCGGTCGATCACCACGTCGATCGAATGCTTCTCGTTCTTTTGCAGCTGCGGCAGCGATTCCACTTCGTAGATCTGGCCGTCGATGCGAAAGCGCACATAGCCCTGGGCCTGCAGCTGCGCGAAAAGCTCGGTGAACTCGCCCTTCTTCTCGCGCGCCAGCGGGCCCAGCACCATCAGCTTGGTGTCCTCGGGCAGCGCCAGCGCCGCATCGACCATCTGGCTGATGGTCTGCGACTGCAGCGGCAGGTGGTGGTCGGGGCAGTACGGCGTGCCGGCGCGTGCATAGAGCAGGCGCAGGTAGTCGTTGATCTCGGTGACCGTGCCCACGGTGGAGCGCGGATTGTGGCTGGTGGCCTTCTGCTCGATGCTGATGGCTGGCGACAGGCCTTCGATCAGGTCGACATCGGGCTTGTCGAGCCGGCCCAGGAACTGGCGCGCATAGGCCGACAGGCTCTCGACGTAGCGCCGCTGCCCCTCGGCATAGAGCGTGTCGAACGCCAGGCTGGACTTGCCCGAGCCCGACAGGCCGGTGATCACCACCAGCTGGTTGCGCGGAATATCGAGATCGATATTCTTCAGGTTGTGCGTGCGCGCGCCGCGGATGCTGATGCGCGACTGTGCCAGGGCGTGGCCCAGATAGCGGCCGCCATCACTGGCGCCAACCTGCTCGGAAGAGGGATGGGTGGAGTCGTTCACGGGCGCAGGCGTTCCATGCGGGGAAACCTAGCATGATAGTCAGGCTGGCCCCGGAAATGCGGCGGACTCGCAGATCACGGACAATCGGGCCTGTTATTGCGCAGTCCGCGCGCGCCATCCGTCTGCGCGCCGCCGCTGCCCTCCTCCAATCACTTGCCTTTGTTGCGCGTGCCACAAACGACTTCCCCTCTCTCGGCGGCCGCCGCCGCCCCGGCCATGCCCTCCAACCGCATGACACCGCTCGAGCGCCGTGCCACCAGCAGCCTGGCGCTGATCTTCGCGCTGCGCATGCTGGGCCTGTTCCTGGTGCTGCCGGTCTTCGCGCTCGAGGCGCGCAAATACCCGGGTGGCGACGACCCGGCCATGGTCGGCCTGGCGATGGGCATCTATGGCCTGACGCAGGCGCTGTTCCAGCTGCCGCTGGGCCTGGCCTCGGACCGTTTCGGCCGCAAGCGCGTGATCGTCATGGGCCTGCTGGTGTTTGCTGGCGGCAGCCTGCTTGCGGCGCTCGCCGATTCGCTCACCGGCCTGCTGATCGGCCGCGGCCTGCAGGGCGCGGGCGCGGTGTCGGCGGCCGTCACGGCGCTGCTGGCCGACCAGACGCGCGACAGCGTGCGCACCAAGGCCATGGCGGTCATTGGCGGCTCGATTGGTTTGATGTTCGCGCTGGCGCTGGTCGCCGGCCCGGTGCTGGCCGCCTGGGCCGGGCTGTCGGGCGTGTTCGGCCTGACGTTCGCGCTGGCGCTGGCCGGCGTGGCCGTGGTGCTGTGGGTCGTGCCGCCCGAGCCGCTGCAGCACAAGGACGCGCCGCGCGGGCGCCTTGCCGACCTGCTGCAGCAGCCCGATCTGCTGCGCCTGAACCTGGGCGTGTTCGTCTTGCACACGGTGCAGATGGCAATGTGGGTCGCGGTGCCGACGCTGCTGCTGCAGGCCGGCCTGCCCAAGGGCGCGCACTGGCACATCTACCTGCCCGCGGTGCTGCTGTCGTTCCTTGCCATGGGCGGCATGTTCTCGCTCGAGCGCAAGGGCAAGCTGCGCATGGCGCTGCTGGGCGCGATCGCGCTGGTGCTGGTGGTGCAGCTGGGCCTGGGCGCCGTGGCCGCGAGCGGCGCCACGCCGTCGCTGTGGACCATGGGCCTGCTGATGCTGGTCTTCTTCTGCGGCTTCAACATCCTCGAAGCCAGCCAGCCCAGCCTGGTCTCGCGCATGGCGCCCACGCCGCTGCGCGGCGCGGCGCTGGGCAGCTACAACACGCTGCAGTCGCTGGGACTGTTTGCGGGCGGCGCGATCGGCGGCGCGATTGCGAAATGGGCCGGCATGCCGGGGCTGTTTGCCACCACCGCCGTGCTGACCGCGATCTGGCTGCTCGTGACCTGGCCGCTCAAGCCGGTCGGCAAGGCCGGCGGCCACTGAGGAAGCACACCCCGCCCATGGCAATATCACGGGTTTGCCCGTAGTCTTGGGCAAACGGATATGCTCCTGCCTGTGACGTCTCCGAGGGGGACGGAAGCATCCAGGCATCTGGCGCGGGCTCCCTCAACCCATGGTTCGCGCTACTTATTTTTCGAGGTTTTTTCATGGCATCCGTCAACAAAGTCATCATCGTCGGCAATCTGGGCCGCGATCCTGAAATGCGCGCCTTCCCCAGCGGTGACCAGGTCGCCAACGTGACCATCGCCACCACCGACCGCTGGCGCGACAAGAACACCGGCGAGAACAAGGAAGCGACCGAATGGCACCGCGTGGTGTTCAACGGCCGCCTCGCCGAGATCGTCGGCCAGTACCTGCGCAAGGGCTCGCAGGTCTATGTCGAAGGCTCGCTGCGCACGCGCAAGTGGACCGACCAGGCCACGGGCCAGGAACGCTACGCGACTGAAATCCGCGCCGACACCATGCAGATGCTGGGCAGCCGCCAGGGCATGGGTGGCGGCCAGGGCGGCGGTTATGGCGACGACAGCGGCTATGGCGACAACGGTGGCGGCAATGGCGGCGGCAACGGCGGCTACGAAGCCCCGCGCCGCGCCGCGCCCGCACCGCGCGCCGCGGCTCCGGCCCCGCGCATGGCGCCTCCGGCCCAGGCACCGATGGCACCCGCGCCGCAGCGCGCGGCCTCGGGTTTCGACGATATGGATGACGATATTCCGTTCTGATCCGTACTGCTGCAATAGTTGACAAAGGGCCTACAGCCCAAAGCTGTAGGCCCTTGGTCTTATTGACATCGATTTGAATATCGAATCGCACGCCATAATCCTATGGATGTGAGTTTGCGTCGCTTGCCATGCGTGCCTCATTGCGATTTTTCCTGCTGAACAAGGGAACGCCGGACTGAATCACGGCAAGAACCTGCGATTGCCAGCGCACAGTCGCAGATATTTGAAAATCCGTAGCGCGGACCCGACGTAAATACCGAATCCTGTTTTTCAATATCCCTTGAATCGATATTGAATGGCCCGGCATGCGCGCGAGCCATTCATAGAATGAACCCCAAACAAACCAGGGGTTCATATGCTCGGTCCTCGCGCTGCATTCGTCCTTTGTTCCGCCCTTTCCATGGCGGGTTTTCAGGCCAGCACGGCGGCGGCACAGACCCGCCCCGATGACAAAACCCTGGCCGACAGCTATGTCTACCTGCTGGGACGCGGGCTCGTCATCCGCCAGGAACACCTGGATGCCAAGGCGCCGGGCTTTGCGTACAACCAGATCAAGTACAACCCGCTGGGCTCGGCAGATTTCGTCAACCCGAACTTCGATGTGGCCTATCTCGAGGCCTGGTTTGCGGTCGACGACCACACCCCCGTCATCCTCGAAGTCCCGAAGGTGGAGGGACGCTACTACACCGCCCAACTGCTCGATGAGTGGGGTGAAGTCATCGCTAACATCAACGAGCGCGCCTTCCCTTCCCGGCCTTATGGCAAGTTCGCGCTCGTCAAGCCGGGCTCCCGCCCCCAGCTGCCGCCGGACGTCGTGCCCATTGCCCTGCATTCGAGCAAGGCCAAGTTCCTCGGGCGCGTGGAAATCAAGGGAGATCCGGAGGGTGCCTTGAAGCTGCAAAAGCAGTTTCTCGTGCATTCGGCGGGCACGCCGTCGATCGCGCCGCCGCCCGACATGCCTGAATTCGACAACAACGCGCTGATCGGCGCGGCGCTGTTCGACCATCTCGAAGAGCGCCTGGGCAGTGCCCTCGATGTGGCGCCGAACGCCGCGCGCATGCAGCAACAGGCACGCTCGATCGCGGCCTACATCGCGTCGGGCAAGGCGGCCCGCGACGACATCGATGCCCGCCTGGTCCAGGTGGTGCGCGCGTTCGAGACCTACGCGCTGACCAAGAGCGCGCCCAACCGCAACCACTGGGTCGGCGGCGCCGCGGCGGGCAATTACCTCGGCAATTACTGGCTGCGCACTTCCGTGAACTATGCCGGCATCTGGGCCAATACCGCCGATGAGGTGCTGTACTTCGTCGCCACCAAGGATTCCGAGGAGCGGCCGCTCGATGGCTCGCAGCAGTATGTGATGCACTTCCCCGCCGACCGGCTGCCCGACGCGGTGGTCGACGCCTACTGGTCGGTCATCCTGGTCGGCGTGCCCGACTACCGCGTGGTGCCCAATGCGCTCCAGCGCTACAACTTCAACAACCATTCGGCGCTGCAGAAGGAGGCCGACGGCTCGCTCAAGATCGGCGTCGGGCCCCAGCCGCCCGCCGGGGTGCCGCAGTCCAATTGGATTCCCTCTGCGCAAGGCAAGCCGTTCTCCCTGACCTTCCGCACCTACGTGCCCAAGGACAGTGTCATCCGGGGCGACTGGCAACCGGTGCCCGTGGCACGTGTTCCGTAGCAGGACCGGCCTGTTGCTTAACCCATTCATTCGGAGAACGACCATGGTCAGCTGCGCACAGAGCATCGCCCCCTCCCCCGGCTTCGCCGCTGCAATGCCCGCCGGCCCCGTGCCGGGCACGCGCATCACGCCCGCCTATGCCCGGCTGGTGGCGCGCGATGCCTATTTCTGGGCCTGGCCCCTGCTCAACCTTGCCGCTCGCCGCGCGTCGTACGCGAAGGTGCCCGAACGGTTCTACCTGGGGGCGGCGCCGATGGCGCCGTTGAACCAGTTCACCATGCTCACGGACTACTTTCCGCCCGAGGTGCGGCTGGTGGCCTGCCCCAACCAGGATGTCGTCTACGGCGGGGGGTTGCTGGCGCTGGACCAGTCCCCGGTGGTGATCCAGGTGCCCGACTTCGGCAGCCGCTTCTGGGTCTACCAGGTCGTGGATTCCCGAACCGATGGCTTTGCGCAGCTGGGAAAGATGTATGGCACGACGCCGGGCTTCTACCTGCTGGTGGGGCCGGACTGGCACGGTGAGGTTCCCAGGGGCATCACGCGCGTGTTCCGGGCTTCGACCCACACCGGCAATGTCATACCGCGGCTTTTCCTCGATGACACGCTGCAAGACCGCGCGGCCATCCAGGAGCCGCTGCAGCAGGTGATGATGTATCCCCTGGACCAGTTCGACGGCACGCTCAAGCGCACGGACTGGTCCGCGCTGAAGAAGCTGCCCGCCCAGGACGGGGGCGATGCCGAAACACCCTGGGTGGCTCCCGGGACCTTCCTCGACCTGTTGCCCCAGGCCCTTGCCGACGCCCCGCCTCTTCCCGGCGAAGAGGCACGCTACGCGCAGGTGCTGGCCGTGATCGCGGCAGTCAAGGCCGATCCCGCGTTGCGCAAAGCGGTCGAAGAGGAACTGGCGCAGGCCGATGCCGAACTCATTGCGCCGCTGTTCCAGTTCCGCAATTTCGGCATCCCGCTGCCGCACCACTGGAGCACCACCAGCAACACCGCCGCGTTTGGCACGGACTATTTCACGCGGACGGCGGTGGCCAAGTCGAACATCTTCGTCAACGCGCCGAACGAGACCAAATATTTCTACCAGGACCTGGACGAGGACGGCAACCGGCTCCAGGGCGGCGGGCGCTACACGGTGACTTTCGCCAAGGACCAGACGCCGCCCGTCAACGGATTCTGGTCGCTCACGCTCTACAACGAGCATCACTTCTTCGCGCCCAACGCGGCCAATCGCTACTCGCTCGGCACCAAGAACAAGACGCTGAAGTACAACGACGACGGCTCGCTGACGCTCTACGTGCAGTCCGACGCGCCGGCCCCGGACCAGGAAAGCAACTGGCTGCCGGCGCCAAAGACCGGCGCGTTCTCGCTGTACGTGCGCGCGTACTGGCCAAAGGCGGCGATTGTGGACGGCTCGTGGACGCCACCGGCGGTGCGCCCGGGCGCATAGGCCGGGCTACCTTGGTCAGTCTTTCGGCCGTCTCGCGCGGCGCGGCCGACACAGCCATGCCGCCAGCACGGCCAGCACGCCCGCGGCCGCGAGAAAGGTGGCGCGGAAAGCCGCGATGATGGCCGGCATGGAGCTGTCCGCGACCGGGCTGCCCAGCAGGGCTGCAAACAGCAGCGGCAGCAATGCCGCGCCCGCCAGGAAGCCCAGGTTGCGCGACAGGCCCAGCAAGCCCGAGGCCAGGCCCTGGTGCGCGTCCGCGGCCCCCAGCATCACGGCGGTGTTGTTGGCCGCCAGGAACAGCTGGAAGCCCGGCGTGAGCAGCAGCAGGCCCAGCACATAACCGGCAACCCCTGTCCACCCGGGCAGGAGCGCCAGCGCGCCCAGGCCGATGGCCGCCATCAGCAGCCCGGCCACCAGCGTACGGCCCGCGCCAAAGCGGTCGGTGAGCCGTCCCGCGGGCCACCCCGAGAGCGCCGCCGCGGCCGGGCCCGCGGCCATTGCCAGGCCCGTGCCGGCGGCATCCAGGCCCAGGCCGAACGCCAGGAAAAACGGGCCGACCACCAGTGTGGCCATCATGATGGCCGCGACCAGCAGGTTCATTGCCAGGGCGCGCGCCAGCGCCGGTGCGCGCAGCAGCGCCAGCCCGTTGCCGGCCCGGTCCATGCGGGCGCCGGCGCGCTCCGGTGTTGCGGGTACCGCCAGCCACACCATCGGCAGCAGGACGGCGCCGCTGAGCGCCAGCAGCGCAAACGCGCTTTGCCAGCCGAGCGCACCAATCAGCAGGCCGCCCAGCGCCGGGCCGGCGGCGGTGCCCAAAGCCGACATGCTGCCCAGCAGCCCCATGGCCGAGCCCACGCGCTGCCTGGCCACCAGCCCCTTGGCCAGCGCCAGCGGCAGCGCCATCAGCGCCGCCGCGCCCAGGCCCTGGGCAACGCGCGCGGCAATCAGCCAGCCCAGGCCCGGCGCGAGCGCACAGGCGGCCGAGGCCAGCATGAACAGCGCCAGACCGGCCAGCAGCACGCGCCGGCTGCCGCAAAGATCGCCCATGCGGCCCACGCCGGCGATGGCCACCGTGACGGCCAGCAGATAAGCCAGCATCACCCATTGCACCTGCTGCAGGTCGGCCGAGAACGCGCGCGTCAGCGTCGGCAGCGCCACCGCCGCGCTGCTCGCGCCCAGCGCTGCCAGCAGCGTGGCGCCGGCCAGTGCGGCCAGCAGCAGCGGCCGGCCCTTGGATTGGAAATGGGTTTTCATGGGAGATCGCACGCCTGTTCGTGAGGGAGCAGCTACTATGCGACTTCAAGCCCACTTGAAGTCAAGCATGTCTCTCATCGATATCGGCGCGCTCGCCAGGGCCAGCGCCCTGCCCACTTCCACACTGCGCTACTACGAGGACCTGGGGCTGATCGAGTCAGTCGCGCGCAACGGGCTGCGCCGGCAATACCGCGAAGACACGCTGCTGCAGCTGGCCCTGATTGCCTTGGGCAAGGGCGCGGGTTTTTCGCTCGCGCAGATCAAGGCCATGTTCGACCAGGACCGCCAGCCCGACCTGCCGCGCCCCGGCCTACCGCGGTCCGGCCTGCTGCAGCGCGCCGAGGAGCTCGACCGCCAGGCACGGCGGCTGGCATCGCTGTCCAAGCTGCTGCGGCATGTGGCGGAGTGCCCCGCGCCTTCGCACCTGGAATGCGCGCGCTTTCGCAAGCTGCTGCAGGCGGCCTGCCCTACGCCGGCGCTGGCACGGTTGCTGGCCCCTGCCGCGCGCAAAGACTAGCGCCGTCAGCCGGGCGCCGCCGCGAATTCCCAGTCCCTTGCCTCCACCAGCTGGCAGAACGGCCCGGCCAGCGTGGCGTTGTGGTGCGCGACGATCTGCGCCGCCGTGAGCTGCGGCGTGTCGGTGCAGCTATGGGCGTCAGCCACCAGCACCGCCGCGAAACCCAGGTCGCGCGCCGCGCGGCAGCTGCTGTCGACGCAGTATTCGGTTTTCATGCCGGTGATCACCACGCCGCTGGCGCCCGCAGCGCGCAGGCGCTCGGCCAGGCCGGTCATGGCAAAGGCGTTCGGGCGGTGCTTCTCGAACACCTGCTCGCCGCCCGCGAGCCTGAGCTCGGGTGCCAGTTCGGTCAGCGGGCTGCCGGGCCCGATCGGCGAGCCTTCGGGGCCGATATGCCGCGCCAGGAAAATCGGCGCACCCGCGCGGCGCGCCTTCTCCATCAGCGCGTTGATATTGGCGAGCAGCTGCGCGCAGCGCCAGGGCGGGTCGGCGGCGTGGACCAGGCCGACCTGGACGTCGAGAATCAAAAGGGCAAACATGAAGCATCTCCTTGCGTGGTGCCAGCGACAAGGGATGTGAAAAAGGCCCTGTCCATCGCTGGCGGGCCTTTGAAGCGGGTCGGGCTAGGCGCTCACGACACTTCGCACGCGCCGCGGCAAGCGGTCGTGGTGGAGGTGGTGGTGGTGGTGGTGAGGCAAAGCGGAACCATGGGCTGACACTTTAACCGATGGCCGCGGGCCGCCGATGCGCCGCCAGGCACGACAGCACGCCCAGCACCACGCAGCCGAAGGCCGCCATCTCGGCCGGCGTGGGTGCGCGCTGCTCCCAGAGCAGGCCATAGACCAGCGCAAACGCCGTCTCGAACAGGATCATCTGGCCGACCAGGGTCAGCGGCAGCAGGCGGCTCATGCGGTTCCAGAAGGCATTGCCCAGCAGCGAAGCCAGCACCGCCACGGCCAGCGACACCGCAGCCAGCCGCGCCCATTCGTGCGCGCCATGCTGCGCGTTCTCGAACGCCCAGGCCAGCGGAATCAGCAGCAGGCTTTGCGCCCCCGTGACCAGCCCGGTCAGCAGGTTCCATTCGTGGGCCGAGACCTGTTGCTGGCGCGCCAGGCAGCGCGCGTTGCCGACGGCAAAAGCCGTCCATGACAGCAATGCCCCCACGGCGCAGGCCAGGCCCAGCAGCTTCTGGCCGCTGGCCTGCGCACCGGGATGCGCCAGCGCCTGCCAGCCGATGCACAGCGCCCCCAGCGCGCACAGCAGCAGCGAAGGCAGCATGCGCCGCAAGGGCACGGCGCCCTGGTCGCGGCTGCCGATCAGCGTGACGGCCACGGGCAGGAAACCAATAACCAGCGCGGTCATGGCGATGCCGCCGTTTTGCACCGCGGCCGACAGCAGCAGGTAGTACAGCGTGTTGCCCGCCAGCGCGAGCCAGAACAGCTGGCCCCATTGGCGGCGCGACACCCGGGTGCGCAGCCCGCGCCAGCGCGGCTGCCACCAGCAGCAGCGCCAGCAGCCCGTAGCAGAAGTAACGGCCGGCGCTGAGCTGCAGCGGACCGAACCCGCCCACCAGTTCGGGCGCGACAAAGACCAGCCCCCACAGCGCACCCGCAGCGGCGCCATAGGCGACGCCAGTGCTGCGGTGCCCGGCAGGCGAAGGAGTGGACAGAGGAAGCGAAGACATGCTGAATGCTATGCTCGCTGGCGCTTGAATTGGACTCGAATATCGGCCTTGAAACGCAAAAATTACTCGCCATGCCCCGCAAACTGCCGTCCTCCCCTGCGCTGCTCGACCGCTATGACAAGGCCATCCTGCGCCTGCTCCAGCGCGACAACCGCACTGCGCAGCGCGTCATCGCCGAGTCCGTGGCGCTGTCTACCGCCGCCGTGCAGCGCCGGATCGCGGCCATGGAAGCCGCGGGCGTCATTGCCGCCAATGTGGCGCTGGTGAACCCCGAAGCGGTCTCGGCCACCATCACTTCGATCGTCGAGGTGCTGCTGCACGACGAAAGCGCGGCCCGCGTCGATGCTGCGAAGGCGCTGTTCCGCGCCACGCCCGAGGTGCAGCAGTGCTACTACGTGACCGGTGGCTCGAGCTTCGTGCTGGTCATCGTCGCGCCCGACATGCGCCGCTACGAGCGGCTGACGCGGCTGCTGTTTGCCGAGAATCCCTGCGTGAAGAGCTACCGCAGCCTGATTGCGCTGGACCGCGTGAAGACCGGCGGCACCATCACCATCCCGGACTGACGCCGCAGCCGGCCACAAGCGCCCGGCGCGCCGTCCCACGCGGCCGCGCGTGCGCGCTCCCTACAGTGGATCGTTCCATCCATTTGAAAGGAAAGCGCCATGAGCGACAACCAGCACGGCGAGCCCAATCCCATCGTAAATGCCCTGTCCAACGCCGTGGCCGCGCTGCGCGCCGATGAAGACCAGCTGGCGCTGGCCAAGGCCCATGAGGCGTTGCATCCCAAGGCCATCGAGAAGCTGTCGGTGGAAGAAGCGCGGCGCCAGCCCACGGTTGCCGATGCCGTGCACCACCTGCTGACGCTGCAGGGCCGCTCCACGGACCCCGAGCAGCTGGTGCCGGGCGTGCGTGCGGCGCCGCTGTCCATCGACACCGGCAGCACGCTGCTGTCCGCCACGGTCTACACGCCGGTCGATACCGAAGTGCCCACCGGCCTGCCCGTGATCCTGTACTTCCATGGCGGCGGATGGGTCATTGCCAGCAAGGAAGTCTATGACGGCGGCGCGCGCGGCCTGGCCAAACAGGCCCATGCCATCGTGGTGTCGGTCGACTATCGCCAGGCGCCCGAGTTCAAGTTCCCCACCGCCTGGGAAGATGCGCTGGAGAGCTACCGCTGGCTGACCCACCATGCGGCGCGCATCGGCGGCGATCCCAGCCGCCTGGCGCTTGCGGGCGAGAGCGCGGGCGGCAATCTGGCCGTGGCCACGGCCTTTGCCGCGCGCAATGCCGGCCTGCCCATGCCGCGCCACATCCTGAGCGTCTATCCGGTGGCGCAGACCAGCCTCAACACCGAGTCGTACATCGAGAACGCGATTGCCAAGCCCCTCAACCGCGCCATGGTCAAGTGGTTTGTCGACCACCTGATCCGCACCCAGGACGACCTCGCCGACCCGCGCCTGTCGCTGATCGACGCCGACCTGCATGGCCTGCCGCCCGTGACCATCATCAACGCGCGCCTGGACCCGCTGCGCAGCGACGGCGCCAAGCTCGAGGATGCGCTGCAGAAGGCGCAGGTGCCCGTCGAACGCCGCGAATACGAAGGCGTGGCGCATGAATTCTTCGGCGCCGCCGCGGTGCTGGAGAAGGCGCGCGAAGCCCAGGCCTATGCCGGCGAACGCCTGCGCGCGGCGCTGAGCGGCTACTGAGCCGGCGCGCGCCGTCCCGCCTGATGCGCTTGGTTACAGCGACGGGCGGGGGTCTCTGCGAGCATGGAAGCACCTGTTTTCAAGGAGCAGCGCATGAAATACGTCGATGGCTTCGTGGTGGCCGTGCCGGCCGCCCACCAGCAGCAATACCTGGACCTGGCAAGGCGCGCGGCCCAGGTGTTCAAGGACCATGGCGCCACGCGTGTCGTCGAATGCTGGGGCGACGATGTGCCCGACGGCAAGCTGACCGACTTCCGTGGCGCGGTCAAGGCCGAGGACGGCGAGATCATCGTGTTTTCCTGGATCGAATACCCGTCGCGCGAAGTGCGCGACCACGTCAACCAGGAAGCCATGAAGGACCCGCGCCTCGAAGGCATGGACCAGCAGATGCCGTTTGACGGCAAGCGCATGATCTTTGGCGGCTTCGTGCCGCTGCTCGACACCTGAGGAGCCGCGCCGGCACGGCGGCGATCAGCGCGCGCGTGTAGTCGTGCGCGGGCGCGGTCAATACCTGCGCGGCATCGCCCACCTCGACCAGCCGGCCCTGCTGCATCACGCCCACGGTGTCGCACATGTGGCGCACCACGGCCAGGTTGTGGCTGATCAGCAGATAGGTCAGTCGAACTCGTCCTGCAGGTCCTGCATCAGGTTCAGCACCTGCGCCTGCACCGACACATCGAGCGACGATGTCGGCTCGTCGCAGACGATGAACTCGGGCCGGCTCACCAGCGCGCGCGCAATCGCGATGCGCTGGCGCTGGCCGCCCGAGAACTGGTGCGGATAGCGGCGCACGTCGTCGGGCGAAAGCCGCACGCGGCGCAGCGCCTCCTGCACGCGTTCGGCAGTTTCCGCGGCGCTGCTGCTCAGGCCCAGCACCTGCAGCGGCTCGGCAATGAGCTGACCCACCTTCCAGCGCGGGTTGAGGCTCGCATACGGGTCCTGGAAGATCATCTGGAAGCGCCGGCGCAAGGCCGCCGCCGAGGCGGGGTCGGCCCAGCGGTCGTGCCATCGATCACGATGCTGCCCGCGGTAGGCCGCGTCAGCCCGGCGATCATGCGCGCCACGGTGGACTTGCCCGAGCCCGATTCGCCCACCAGGCCAAAGCGCCCGCGCGGCCCATGGCCCAGACCAGTTCGAACCCCGCGCCGCGCAGCGCCTCGCCGGCCCATTCGCGGTACTGGCCGCCGTGCTGCACGGCCAGCTGCCGCACGGCGGCCGCCAGGGCCTCGGGCCCGAGCTGGTTGGCGGGCTGGTTCACCAGCTGGCGCACTTCGGCAATGGCTCCTGCGAGCCCAGCGGCCGCTTCGTGCTCGCGCAACTGCGGCGCGGGCTGCGCCGCCTTCAGCGCCCAGCCCAGGTGGCGCAAGGCATCGTCGGCACGAGCTTCCCCGGCCAG
The DNA here is from genome assembly GCF_013363755.1 of Comamonas antarctica. Lineage (NCBI taxonomy): Bacteria > Pseudomonadati > Pseudomonadota > Betaproteobacteria > Burkholderiales > Comamonadaceae > Comamonas > Comamonas antarctica. Next base: position 43,510 of record NZ_CP054840.1, on the reverse strand, counting down.
CGCGTAGACACCCGCCGGCAGTTGCCGCGGCAGGCCTGCAAGCTGCCACATCGGCTGCGCCAGGTCCACGCCCGCCAGCACTGCGTCCAGCACGCCGCCGGCGTCAGGCAGCAGCAGCACGCGCGCGGGGCTCGCATCGAAGCCGCTGGATTGCCCCCACTGGCGCTGCGCCAGCGTCATTGCCTCCCGCAGCGCGGGCAGCGCGGCCGGCGTGCACAGATGGACAGGAATGGCTGCGGCCTGCAGCGGGGCGAAGGCCGCGGTGGTAGCAGAGGTCATGGCGAGAAAAGGCGGGAAAACCCGCCAAGTCAGCCGCGTCGCCCCCGCCTTCCAAGCTGGATTTCCAACTTAGCTTATGCGGCCGCGCGGCGCGCTGGCGGTTTGGAACCATTGCGTTGCCTGGCGTTACCCATGCCAGGCAGGAAACCCGCGCGCGCCCGGCTCGCGCGCCACCTGCCGTTTCATTGGGAGTTGGCATGGAGTTTTCTACCTTTTTGCAGGAGATCGGCGCCGCGGCCCGGCTCGACACCAGCGCCGCCGCACAGGCGGGTGGCTGCACCATCGTGTTCAGCGAAACCATGGAGGTCACGTTCGAGCACGATGCCGACAAGTGCATGGTCCAGCTGTTCGCGCCGGTCATTGCCACCGGCAAGTGGCCTACCGAACTGCGCGCGCGCATGCTGGCCAGCGTGCTCCAGCTGCACCTGTTCGGCATGGGCACCGATGGCAACTATTTCGGCTTCGACCCTGACCTCGGGCGCATCGTGTTCTTCCGCAGCATCGCGCTGCCCGGGCTCACTCCGGAGCAGGCGGTGCAGGCGGTGGAGTCCTTCGTCAACCAGCTCGAACGCTGGCAGGCGCATCTGGTGCGCGCATCGGTGGCACAGGACAAGCCGGCCGACCTCGCCGTCCCAGCCCCGTCGCGCGAACTGCCGATGCAGCGCGCCTGACACCAGGAGACACGCGGAATGCAGATCGGCAGCATGCTCGGCACCGGGGTCAAGGCCCTGGCTTTCGCGGCACTGAACCGCTTCGACACGCTCAATTCGCTGGTCAATCGCATGACCGGCGGCAGCATCAACCGCGACACGCTGGCGCAGAAGGTGCTGCGCGACGCCGTGCACATGGGCCTGGAAATGCAGTTCGCCAAGCTCGGGATGGGCGAACGCAGCGCCACGCTGGTGCCGCTGGCGGGCAAGATTGTGTACGGCAACAACACCGACGAAATATACGCGTCGATCAAGGGCCTCACGCACGAAATGGTCCTGCACGACACCAATTACGGCGCGGGCGTGATCGCGGGAATCAAGGGCGTGGGAGCGGCCGGCTTGAAGCTCGGTGCCGCGGGGGTCGCGGAAGGGGTGGCGCAGGCCGTCACGGAAACCCAGTTCACCGAAAAGCTGCTGGCCACCATGCTCAAGCAGCACTCGTTCGAGACGCTCGCAGCGTACATGGACAAATCGCTGGCGGGAATGCCCTTCAAGGGCTTTGCCGGCGACCTGGTCAAGAACGTGCTGCAGCGCGCCGTGGTCGACCAGCCGGGGCTGGACCAGAGCGAGCGCCCGGTGTTCCGCCTGCTCGCCAATCTGGGCAATGACTTTCTCCGCAGCGGCAGTTACGGGCAATCGCTGAGCGACTATTTCATGGAATCGACCCAGGCCGCGCCGCACGATTTGCTGGAGGCCACGGGCAGGGGCATGGGGCAGGCGCTGATCAAGGTCGCGGGTGCCGCGGCCGACACCATCGGAGTCATCGCAGAGGGCTACTCGGACACCCGGGACCATCTGGCCAACGGCGAATACTTCCAGGGTGCCATCAAGGCGGTGAACACGGTGACGAATGCGACCGCCGTGGCGGCCGTCGGCGTGGTTGCGGGCACGGTCCCGGTGCTGGTGTCCACCGCCGCGACGCTGACCGGCATCACCGCGAGGGCCGCCGTCGGCGCCGTGGTTTTTGCGGCGCCGACGGTGCAGGCTGGCGCCACCACCCTCTACCAGGGTGCCATGACCGAAGCCGGCCGCATCTACGACACCGCCGCCGGCCCGCCGGCCTACCGGAATGCCTGGGATGTCTTCACCAAGGAGATCGACCAGGCCGCCCAGAGCGACAAACCGCCGGAACTGCCCCAGCCCGATGCACGCACCAGCGACAGCCAATGGGCCCACGCGCTGATCAGACAGCAGACCGCCCTGCAGTACGGGCTGCCGGGCACCTTGCCCGGCCTGGCGCTCTCGGTGGACGCCGTCGACCAGGCATTCGAGCAGGGACATATCGACGCCGCGCGCCGCGACGCCCTGCTCGGCCTCGCGGACCAGCTCTCGCCCGCCCAACTGTCCCCGCTGGGGCCGTTCAGTGCCACCCAGCAGGTCGCGCACAACGTCGTGACGGGCCATCTGGCGCGCATGGCCGCGGAATGCAAAGCCCGGATCCCGCTTGCCGGGCCCACGACCCAGGCGATGGCCCAGGCACTGGACACGTCGCCGGTCAAGCCCAGTGAAAAGGCCGGCTACAAGATGGCCGACACCTATGCCGCGCACGTGGGTCGGCTGGACCTGGACTTCCCCGACGGGGTCTACAGCTATACCGATGCCAGCAAGGACAACCTGCAAGGCGCAAGCAACCTGTGGTGGGGCGAGAACGTCTCCCTCGCCGACCGAGCCGAGCTGCGCAAGCTCTACAACACCTGCGGCGGCAACGAGGCGCAGATGCTCGAGGTCAGCAGCTACCTGGACCCGGCCGTGGCCCTGCAGGCGCTGTCCGCGCCGGTGCAGGCCGAGCTGGACCCCGGCGGCCAAGGCGTGCTGCAGTTGCCCCAGCCGCAGCCGGATGGACTGCAACTGAAGCTCGCCGACACCACGCCGCAATACCGCTACCAGCTGCGCCGCGAGGGCGACAACGTGCAGGTGACCATCACTTCCACCTGGAACATCGCCCAATACGGCCCGGATGCGCAGCAGTGGCGCAGCCCCCGCGGCGCGCAGGCCAGCCAGCTCACGTCCTCGATCACCATCACGGTGCCTCCGGGCGGTCCGGCGCGCCATTCCGCGCCCAGGCTGGAATGCACGATACGCAACGAATTCCAGTTTGCGGCGCATGGCCAGATGGAGCTTCCCGCCACCACGGCGTGACCAGATCGCTCGGCCGCGCGCAGGAGCCGCCACCATGAGCACCTCGATTCCCCTGACGGCCACCACCCAGCTGTCGCTGAGCGGCGCACGCTTCGCCCAGTTGATGGATGCCGACCTGCAGCGGGCAACCAAGCTCAATGTCTTCGACCGGGTATTGGATTTCTTCCGGCCGCAAAGCAAGGAAACGGCGCTCAGGCAGCTGCATACCATGCTGCATGACGGCGGCATCAGCGTCTTTGCCCGCTTCAACCTGCTGGCGCAGCTGGCCACACCCGACAGCCGTGCGCTGTTCACCCTGAGCGTGGCCGCCCACCCCACCGAACGCGAGCACTACACGGTGGAATACGCGGTCAACGGCGAAACGATCAAGACCGACACCATCAGCGCGCATGAGAAGGAAACCATCAACCGGCATCTGGGCAAGCCGGTGGATACCGCCCTGCTGCGCCAGCAGTTCACCAGCATCGACCGGCACCGGCTGGACACCCAGAAGTTGGTGGCCCGGGTGCGCAACGAGGATTTCCGGGTCGGCGGCGTCAACAAGAAGTTCCATGCGGGCAGCGGCCTGCTGCGCGCCGACACCCGCACTGGCAAGGAGGACTTCGAGCGCGAGTTGAAACTGGCGCAGCATGCCGAGGACCGGCCGGAACTGGCCAGCTACATCTCCACGCAGAAGAAGATCACCGACCCCGGCCTGCTGCACGCCGACCTGCGCAGCCCGGAAAACTCGGCCCGGCATGCGTATGCGGTAGTCGACACCTATGATCCGGCGCATGTCGCCAGCCATGAAATGGACCGCTGCATCCACCAGCTGTCACGCGAGCAGGCCAGCAGTCTGCTGCCGCAACTGGTCGACATGGCGCGCGTGCTCTACAAGAGCGAGGTTGCCCACCGTGACCTGCACATGCACAACCTGGTCGTGCACCAGGTCAAGGACACCGGCAGCGTGCATCTGAAAGCGATTGATTTCGGCCGCATGGTCATGCAGGAGGACTTCAAGGCCCGCAAGTTCGAGGACATCGATTACCTGTTCTCGCGCCAAGGCGCGACCGTGGCCGAAACCATCGGCCGCAACCATCTGGCACGCGCCGGCTCGGAAGTGGACATGAAGCACTATCCGATCCACAAGCTCTGTGAGAAATTCAACGACAAGGGCATCCCGATGAATGCGCTGCTGTCGCGTATCGGCGAGCATCTCAAGCACGATCTGCAGTATGCCGGCAAGGATGGAAAGCTGATCGATGCGGCCTTCCAGAAGGCCTCGGAGTCGCTGCAGCTGAGCTTTGCCCAGCTCCAGCGCAACGACTTCACGAAGATTTCCTTCGCCTGAGCCGTGCGTGCGCAGCCGCGCCGGCGCAGCGGCCTTCAGCCCTGCGCGGCCTGCGGGTAGGCCGCCACGGCCGAGATCAGCCCCCCGCCCAGGCAGACATCCCCGTCATACAGCACGGCCGACTGGCCCGGCGTGACCGCCCATTGCGCTTCGGGAAAGTCCAGGCGGAAGGTCTCGCCGGCGGCTGCGCTGATGACCGCCGGCGAATCGGGCTGGCGGTAGCGCGTCTTGGAGCCATAGGTGCCCGCGGCCGGCGGCTCGCCCGCGACCCAGCTGGCGCTGTCGGCATCGAGCTGCTGCGTCAGCAGCCACGGGTGGTCATGGCCCTGCACCACGCGCAGCACGTTGCGGTCGAGTTCCTTGCGCGCCACAAACCACGGCTGGTGTTCGCCACCGCCGCGCTGCGCGCCCTTTTCCTTGACGCCGCCGATGCCCAGGCCCTGGCGCTGGCCCAGCGTATAGAACGACAGGCCCTGATGGCGGCCGAGCTTGCGGTCGCGGTCGTCGAGGATCCAGCCCGGTTCCTTGTTGATGTAGCGGTTCAGGAAGTCACGGAACGGCCGCTCGCCAATGAAACAGATGCCGGTCGAGTCCTTCTTCTTTGCATTGGGCAGGCCGATTTCCTCGGCAATGCGCCGCACTTCGGTCTTGTGCAGCTCGCCCACGGGAAACAGCGTCTTCGACAGCTGGGCCTGGTTCAGGCGGTGCAGGAAATAGCTCTGGTCCTTGGCCGGGTCGAGCCCCTTGAGCAGCTCGAAGCGCTGCGTCTGCGCGTTCTGGCGCACGCGCGCATAGTGGCCGGTGGCGATCTTCTCGGCGCCCAGGCGCATCGCGTGGTCGAGAAACGCCTTGAACTTGATCTCGGCGTTGCACAGCACGTCGGGATTGGGCGTGCGCCCGGCCTGGTACTCGCGCAGGAACTCGGCAAACACCCGGTCCTTGTACTCGGCCGCGAAATTCACATGCTCGATCTCGATGCCGATCACATCGGCCACGGCCGCAGCGTCGACGAAGTCGACGTTGGACGAACAGAATTCGCTGTCGTCGTCATCTTCCCAGTTCTTCATGAAGATGCCGACCACGTCATGGCCCTGCTGCTTGAGCAGATAGGCGGTCACCGCCGAGTCCACGCCGCCTGAAAGGCCCACCACCACCCGATGCTTTGTCATAGGGGGGCGATTATCCCAGCCGCCCGCACGCAGCGGTGCGGTGGGGACAAATTGCAACTGCCGGGCGGCCCGAACGCTTCAGGAATGGACGCCGCTGCGCTGGCCTGCACGCGCAGCCAGGCGCGGCGACGGCGCCGGCACCTCGTAGACGCTGTCATCGACATGCAGCATGGAGAGATCGAAGCGCTGGCCTGCAAGATAGTCGCGAACCGACTGCAGCACCACCGGGCTGCGGTGGCGCGTGGCGCTCGATTCGAGCTCGGCCAGCGTCATCCACACGGTGCGCAGGATGCCGTCGTCCAGCGTGCGCTGCGCATGGTGCGTGCCCAGTTCGCCGGTGAACGCAAAGCGCACATAGGTGATGTCGGCCCCGGAGCGGGTGCGCGTGAAACGGTTCATGTAGATCCCGACCAGCGCCGTGGGCGTGAAGCCGAAGGCGGTCTCCTCGAGCACCTCGCGCACGCAGGCATCGATGGGCGATTCGGCAGGATCGAGATGGCCCGCGGGCACATTGAGCTTCAGACCATCGGCAGTCTCTTCTTCAACCAATAGGAATCGTCCATCTCTTTCGATGATGGCGGACACGGTGACATTGGGTTTCCAGCGATCAGGCATATCCCGCATTATCGCCAGAGTCCGTGCGCTGCATGAAGAGCGCATCCTCCCCATAGCTTGTCAGCCGCAACCTCTGCTCGGGGTCCGGCAGCGCTTGCGGCCGGTAGCCGTGGCGGCGCCAGTAGTCCTGCGTGCCCTGGACCGAGACCAGGCAGGAAACGTGGATGCCGCGCGCGCGCGCCTGCGCCCACAGCGGCGCGAGCAGACGCCTTGCGAGGCCCTGCCCCGCATGCGCGGGATGCACGGCCATGTCATGCAGATACAGCACCCCGGGCGCCGTGCAGGGCTCGAAATCGCCATGCAAAGGCGTGACCTTGCCTGCCTCGGACCAATAGGCCGCCAGATAGCCCAGCAGTGCGCCATCGCGCTCCAGCGCCAGCGAGCAATGCAGTGGATGCGCAAGGCGGCGCGCAAACACGCTTTCACTCTCGGCATACGCGGCGCCATAACAGGCGCGCTGGATCTCCATCAGGCCCTGCAGGTCGCTGTGCTGCAGGGGGCGTACGCAAGGTATCAGGTCTTTGGCGGCGGTCATGGCCGCAGTGTGCCGAACATCGGCTATCAGCGTATTTCAATCAATCAATTGGCACTATTAAACGCGAATGAATACCATTTGAACCAGCCCCCAAGCCAGGAAAGATCCAGATGACCCGCCTCAAGAACCTGCTCAAAGCCAACCAGCCGACGTTGATGAAGACCGGCAGCTATTACCTGATCCACATCACCGTCGCGGCCTGCGTGGCCTATGCGGTCACGCGCAATTTCTGGGCCTCGCTGACCTTGAGCCTGCTTGAGCCCACCGTGCAGGCCGTGGCCTATTTCTTCCACGAGAAGGCCTGGGCCCGGGCGGCCGCGCGACGCGCGCCGCAGCCGGCGCTGGCAGCGGTGCAATGATGCGCAGCCCGCACCCTCGGAGCCAGACCTTTGCTGCCTGGGCCGTGCAGCGGCTCGCAGCCTGGGCGCAGGTCCGCTAGAGAATGGGGCCTGGGCGGAGCGCGCAAGGCGAACTCCGCAACGCTTACTTGCCGCCGTCGAGTTCCTGCTTGGCGCCGTCGCCACGTGCATCGGTGATGCCCTGGGCATAGCCGGCAGCCGGGCTGGAGCCTCCGTCCGCCTGGCCATCGTTCGATGCGCCGCCAGGCGCGATCACCGGCTTGGGCGGCAGCGGCACGGCCGCCGGCAGCGTCTGCGTCTCGGCGACCTTCACGGGGTAATGCGGCGTGTGCTGCGGGTTGGAATCGGCGAGCAGCGGCGCGCGCGGCGCGGGCTGGTCAGGTGCCGGCCGCTCAGCCATCGGCATGCCGGCGGCGCCGGCTTTGGGCGCCGGCGTCGATTGCGAATCGCAGCCGGCGAGGGCCGCGGCGGCCAGGCAGGCCGCCGCGAGGGAAACGGAAAAAGTACGCATGTCAGTCACCTCCATGGACAAGGCCGGCGGCGGCTTGCGCCGCCGGGCCCGGCCTCCATCATGGCGCCAACCGGCCGCAAAACGTGCAGGAAGAAACCGCAGCCTGCGTCAAATCGCTCAGTCCAGTGTGATGTGGGCGCTCTTGATGACCTCGCGCCACTTCGCCACTTCGACCTTGTGGAACTCGGCCGATGCCGCAGGCGTCAGCGCCGAAGGCAGCACGCCCATGGCATCGAGCTTGGCCTTGACCACCGGGTCCGGCAGCGCCTTGGCAATCTCGGCATACAGGCGGTCGACGATGGGCTTGGGCGTGCCCGCGGGCACGGCGGCCATGAACCAGGCATCGGCCTGGAAGCCCTTGAGGCCCTGCTCGTCCATGGTCGGCACGTCGGGCAGCGACGCCAGGCGCTCGTTGTGCGCCACGGCCAGCGCGCGCAGCTTGCCGGCCTTGAGCTGGCTATCGACGGTCACGGCCGTCAGGAAGCCGAAATCGGTTTCACCCGCGACCAGCGACACCACCGACGGCGCGCTGCCCTTGTAGGGGATGTGGCTGATCTTGACCTTGGCCTGCATGGCATACAGCTCGGCGCCCAGGTGGTTCGGGCCGCCCGTGCCCGACGAGGGGTAGTTGAGCTTGCCCGGCTGGGCGCGTGCGGCCGCCGTCAGATCCGCCACCGACTTGAACGGGCTTTGCGCGCCCACGGCCAGCACCAGCGGGCTGCGTGCCACCAGGCTCACGACCGCGAAGTCCTTGAGCGGATCGTAGGGCAGCTTGGTGTACAGGCCGGGGGCCATGGCCATGCAGCCGACGTCGCCCAGCACGATGGTGTAGCCGTCGGCAGGCGACTTGGCCACCTGGTCGCAGCCCAGCGTGCCATTGGCGCCCGGCTTGTTCTCGACCACCACCGTGGCATTCATGTTCTCGCCCATCTTCTGCGCCAGCAGGCGTCCCAGGATGTCCGTCGAGCCGCCCGGCGAGAACGGCACCACCAGGCGGATCGGCTTGCTCGGATAGCCCGCGGGGCCAGCAGCCTGTGCCCAGGGCGCGAGCAACGCAGCGGCCGCCACGGCACTGCCCAGGGCCAGGCGCAGGCCTGCACGGCGGGTGGCTCCGGAAGCGGAAGAAAGACGGGAAGTGGGCAGCGACATGAATTCCTCTTAATGCGGGTTAGCGTTATTGCCGGCGCGTAGCATAACCCTGTTTAGGCCTGGTGAAACCGCGTCCTGACCCCGTCCTCGCCCGCTGTTTTTGCCCCAGCTTGGTGCATCCCCACGCAAGCCCATCCGGTCATGGGTGTTTGACCCTGCGCCCACAGCATCCGGGTTCTGAACTGGAAGACGCTGAGCCTACAATGGCGCGCATACAACTGGCTCCCGCCACCGGGCCGCTCGGGCAAATGCGCTGCATGCGACGCCTGCACGGGGCGTGGGCCAACCCCATAAATCGCCCCCCGCTGCCTGCCACGCTCGTGCTGCGGATGGATTCACCCTCGAGCTGGAGACGCTTGATGTCCGACAATACGGCCCCCCCTACCCCCCTCGACAAGCGTGCGCTGCTGCGCCGTGCGGCCCTCGAATACCACGAGTTCCCAAAGCCCGGCAAGGTGGCCATTGCGGCCACCAAGCCCATGGCCAATCAGCACGATCTGGCGCTGGCCTATTCCCCGGGCGTGGCAGCGCCCTGCGAAGAAATCGTCAAGGACCCGAATGCCGCTTTCAAGTACACCAGCCGCGGCAACCTGGTGGGGGTGATCTCCAACGGCACGGCCGTGCTGGGCCTGGGCGATATCGGTGCGCTGGCGTCCAAGCCGGTCATGGAAGGCAAGGGTGTTCTTTTCAAGAAGTTCGCCGGCGTTGACGTCTTCGACATTGAAATCGACGAAAAAGACCCGCAAAAGCTCGTTGATGTCATTGCCGCGCTCGAGCCCACCTTTGGCGCCATCAACCTCGAAGACATCAAGGCGCCCGAGTGCTTCTTTGTCGAACGCGAACTGCGCAAGCGCCTGAAGATCCCGGTTTTCCACGACGACCAGCATGGCACCGCCATCACCGTGGCTGCGGCCATGATCAATGCGCTCAAGGTGGCCGGCAAGAACATTGGCGAAGTCAAGCTGGTGGCATCGGGTGCGGGCGCCGCAGCACTGGCCTGCCTGAACCTGTTGCTCGAAGTCGGCCTGCGGCGCGAGAACGTGTTCGTCACCGACCTGGCAGGCGTCGTCTATGTCGGACGTACCGAGCTGATGGATGAAGACAAGGCGCTTTTCGCGCGCGATACCGACATGCGCAAGCTGTCGGAAGTGATTGCCGATGCCGATGTGTTCATCGGCCTGTCGGCGGGCGGCGTGCTCAAGCCGGAAATGGTGGCACGCATGGCCCCGCGTCCGATCATCTTTGCACTGGCCAACCCCAATCCGGAAATCACGCCGGAAGATGCAAAAAGCGTGCGTGATGACGTCATCATGGCAACAGGACGCACGGATTACCCGAATCAGGTCAACAACGTCCTGTGCTTCCCCTATATCTTCCGCGGTGCGCTCGATTGCGGCGCGACCACAATCACGCTGGAGATGGAAATTGCTGCGGTGCATGCGATTGCCGATCTGGCGCAGGCCGAGCAAAGCGAAGAAGTGGCTGCCGCCTACGTGGGCGAGCCACTGGTGTTCGGTGCCGAATACCTGATCCCCAAGCCCTTCGACCCGCGCCTGATGATGAAGATTGCGCCGGCTGTGGCGCAGGCTGCGGCCGATTCGGGCGTGGCCCAGCGTCCGATCCAGGACATGGACGCCTACCGCGAGCAGCTGCAGACCTTCGTCTACGCTTCGGGCACGACCATGAAGCCGATCTTCACCGCTGCCAAGCAGGCCGCACGCAAGCGCGTGGCCTATGCGGAAGGCGAAGAAGAGCGCGTGCTGCGCGCCGCGCAGATCGTGGTCGACGAACGCGTCGCTCGCCCGACGCTCATTGGCCGCCCGGCCATCATTGCCCAGCGCATCGAAAAATTCGGCCTGCGCCTCGAGCAGGGCCGCGACTATGACGTGGTCAACGTCGAGGACGACCACCGCTACCGCGACTTCTGGCAGTCCTACCACCGCATGACCGAGCGCAAGGGCATCACGGCGCCGATCGCCAAGATCGAGATGCGCCGCCGCCTGACGCTGATCGGCGCCATGCTGCTGCACAAGGGCGAAGTCGACGGCCTGATCTGCGGCACCTGGGGCCAGACCACGCACCACCTGAACTACATTGACCAGGTGCTGGGCAAGCGCGCCGGCGTGGAAACCTATGCCTGCATGAACGGCCTGCTGCTGCCCGACCGCCAGGTGTTCCTGGTCGACACCCATGTGAATTACGATCCCACGCCCGAGCAGCTGTGCGAGATCACCATCATGGCGGCCGAGGAAATGATGCGTTTCGGCATCAAGCCCAAGTGCGCGCTGCTGAGCCACTCGAACTTCGGCTCGAGCGTGCAGCCCAGCGCAGTCAAGATGCGCGCCACGCTGGAGCTGCTGCGCGTGCAGGCGCCCTGGCTCGAGGTCGACGGCGAGATGCATGGCGACGTGGCCCTCAACGGCAAGGCGCGCTCGGCGCTCATGCCCAACAGCACACTGGTCGGCGATGCCAACCTGCTGGTGCTGCCCAATATCGATGCCGCCAACATCTCCTACAACCTGCTCAAGACCGCAGCCGGCGGCGGCATCGCCATCGGCCCGGTGCTGCTGGGCGCGGCCCAGCCGGTGCATGTGCTCACGCCCAGCGCCACGGTGCGCCGCATCGTCAACATGACCGCGCTCACCGTCGCCGACGCCAACGCCGCGCGCTGATCTCCCAGGGGCTTCAGGCTCCCTGCCATGTAGGCGCCTGCCCAAAATTTGGGCAGGCGCTTGCTTTTTGGGGGGTGATGCGGCACACTAGCAGGTCGAAATTTCAGGCATGACCTGGGTTTCTGAAAGGTGTTTTAGATGCTGAAGGCTGTCGCCGCCCGTTGTTTGCAGACAGGTTTTGCGATCGTTCTAGGGACAGCCTGTGCCGTTGCGCCAATGCTGGCTTCAGCGCGCGGGGCCGATGCGCTCCCCGATCTGTCGACCATTGCGCTATCCGACTTGCCTCCCCAGGGACGCGTGACGCATGAATTGATCCGCGCAGGCGGACCTTTCCCCTTCGCCAAGGACGGCACCGTCTTTGGCAATCGCGAGCGCATCCTGCCCGGACGCAAACGGGGCTATTACCGGGAATACACCGTCAAGACACCCCGTTCCCAGGATCGCGGCGCCCAGCGCATCGTTTGCGGCGGTTCCGAACCGCGCCTGCCCGATGCCTGTTATTACACCCGCGACCATTACGCGAGCTTTTATTACATCACCGAATGAAGACGCAACCGACTTCGGCCAATGCAGGCCGCGAAGGATGCCTTGAGGGGCCCTTTGCCTCGTCTTATGTTTCGCAACCGGGCGACAGCTTTCTCGCGTCCGCCCCGATTGTGGACAGTCCCGCCAAAGAAAGAACCACGGAGATGGAAACACCACTTCGTAAGAATGCCGATATTCCCCTGCGCAATGTGCGACAGAACATCGTGCAGTCGATCCGTGCCTACCGTGTGCAGGATCTGCAGGAGGCCGCGCGGGTGCTGGGCAACCACTTCCTGTATGCCAATCTGGCGCATGCGCAGACCAAGCAGGATATTCTTGACCTGATTGCCACCCAGTTCATGTTTCCGGCCCACTTCGGCAAGAACTTCGACGCGCTCTACGACTGCCTGACCGATCCGCTGCACAAGGCCGGGCCGCAGCCGGGCTTCATCCTTGTGCTCGACCAGATCCCGACCACGACCAAGTTCGACAAGGAAGTGCGCGAGCAATTGCTCGACAGCTTCCGCGATGCAGCCGACTACTGGGCCGAGCGCAAGATCTCCTTCCGCTGCTTCTACTCGTTTCTCTGAGTCCGCCGCCCCATGAACAAAGCCCCTCGCGGGGCTTTTGTGCGTTCGAGACCAGGGCATGGCCTCAAGCGGCTGCGCCCACCTCTGCAGCCAGAGCCACATACTCGTCCACCGAGACTTCCTCGGCCCGGCGCTTGACATCGAAATCACCGGCATAGGCCTTGGTCTCCAGCCAGCGGCCCAGCGTATGGCGCAGCAGCTTGCGACGCTGGCTGAAAGCCACCTGCACCAGTTCCTCGAGCAGCCGCTTGTCCACGGGCGCGGGCGTGGCGCGCGGCACCATGCGCACCACGGCGCTGTTGACCTTGGGCGGCGGGTCGAAGCTCTCGGGCGGCACGAACAGCACCTCCTGCATCGCATAGCGCCATTGCAGCAGCACCGACAGCCGGCCGTAGGCGGCAGTTGAGGGCGCGCCGACCATGCGGTCGATGACTTCCTTTTGCAGCATGAAATGCTGGTCCTGGATCAGGTCGACATATTCCAGCAGGTGGAACAGGATGGGGGTGGAGATGTTGTAGGGCAGATTGCCCACCACGCGCAGCTGCCGGGTTTGCAAGCCTTGCGCCACGGCGGCAAAGTCGACCTTGAGCACGTCGGATTCAATGACATCGAGTTGCTGGTGCAGGCGCAGGCGCGAAGCCAGATCGCGGTCCAGCTCGATCACGGTGAGCCGGCCGACGCGTTCCACCAGCGGCTGGGTCATGGCCATCAGGCCAGGACCGATCTCGACCATGGGATCGCCCGCTTTGGGATCGATCGCGTCGACAATGGCATCGATGATGCCGCCATCGGTCAGGAAGTTCTGGCCGAAGCGTTTACGGGGAATGTGTTTCAAACCAAACCTTATTGCGGGGGCTCGCGGTACTCGACATAGGCGCGTCCGCGCACTTCCTGGACCCAGGTGCTGTAGGCCTTGTCCAGCTTCTGCTCGCGCACCACGTTGCGCAGCATGTCGCGCTGCTCGCGCGGTGTCAGCGTCGCCTGGCGGCGTTCGACCAGCTGGATCAGGTGCACGCCAAACCGCGAGACCACGGGCTGGCTGATCTGCCCAGGTTCAAGCTGGTTCAAGGCCTCCTCGAACTCGGGCACGAACTGGCCGGGACCGGTCCAGCCCAGGTCGCCGCCTTCCTTGGCGCTGCCATCCTGCGAGTACTCGCGCGCCAGGTCCTCGAATCGGGCCTGGCCGGCCTGCACGCGGCGGCGGTAGTCAGCCAGGCGCTCGGCGGCCTGACCCTCGTTGAGCTGTTCCGAGGGGCGCAGCAGGATATGGCGTGCATGGTTCTGCGTGACCACGGCTGCCACGCCCTGCTGCGAACGGTCCTGCACCTTCAGCAGGTGAAAGCCCGCGCCCGAGCGCAGCGGCCCGACCAATCCGCCCTTGGGGGTGGCAGCAACGGCACGTGTGAACAGTTCGGGGTAACGGTCGGCGGGGCGCAGGCCCAGTGTGCCGCCTTCGCTGGCTTCGGGCGCCTCGGAATACGCACGCGCCACGGCCGCGAAATCCTCGCCCGCACGCAGCTTCTCGAGTGCTTCGCGCGCGCGCGCCTCGCGCTGCGCCACCACGGCCGGCGCCGCATTCTCGGGCACCGCAATGAACACATGGCCCAGGTTTAGCGCGGTATTGGACAGGTCGCTGCCGGTGCGCTGCTCCTTGATGTACTGGTCAATGTCCAGCTCGGTCACCTTGACGCGGCCATCGACTTCACGCTCGCGCAGGCGCTGCAGCAGCAGCTGGTTGCGCAGCTCCTCGCGGAAGCGCGTCTTGCTGATGCCGTCGGCTTCGAGCCGCGACATCATCTGCTCGAGCGAGAGGCTGTTCTGGCGCGCGACGTTCTGCGCCGCCTGGTCGAGCGCGTAGTCGTCGACCTTGAGGCCCAGTTCGCGCGCGCTCTGCAGCTGCGCCTTTTCCAGGATCAGGCGCTCGAGCACTTCGCGCGCCAGCACGCTCTCGGCAGGCAGCTGCCCGCCCTGGCCCTGGATCGACTGGGCCACGCGTGCCATGCGTTCGCGCACTTCGGTGTTCGTCACCGGTTCGGAATTGACCACCGCCACGATGTAATCCGCCGAGCGCGCGCCCGTGTTGCCGGGCACGGCGCGGGCGCTGCCATCGAGCGCCCGGGACAGGGAGGCGCCCGCGCCACCGGACAGGGATGCGCCCGAGCCGCCGGAGGGGCGCAGGCCCTGGGCCTGGGCGCCGACGGCGGCAAGCGTGGCCAGGCACACGAGGCCCGTGGCAAAGGTGCGAGGGTTCAGGGAAAAAAGACGCATGAGCTGATGCTTTGTTTAATCGTAATTGCTGAAGCGGCTGGGCACCGTGGTGGTCTGGCGCAGGGGCTGATAGCGGGGGATATTGTCCTTCAAGCTCTGCAGCGGGTTCGCGCCCAGGCTCAAGCGGGAGAAGCCGACAAACTCGACCTGGAACAGCAGCCGGGTATTCGAGGTGGTGACACTGCTTTGCAGGCGCTCGAGCACGACACGCCCGACCCAGCAGCAGCTGTCGTATTCAAAGCCTACCACGGTGTCCACCAGCTTGCGGTCCTGCAGACTGTAGTTCAAACGGCCCACAGAGTACCAGCGCCCGCCCTCGCGGCCTTTGTCCTCGGACGCCCAAGGGTTTCGGATCGGCCATTGCCAGCCCACGTCGACCTGCTCGCTGGTGCCGCGCTGCAGCCGGTAGGCCGCACTGATGGTGCGGTAGTTGCCCGGGGAGTAGCGCGCGGCCACGGTGGTGCGCTCGGAATGCGCGGTCTCGCGGTTGTACTGCACGGCGGCATCGAGCGCCCACTGGGGCGTCCAGTTGATCGATGCACCGAACAGGATGTCCGACAGGCGGTCCGTGGCAGGCACCTCGCCGGGCAGCGTCACGCGCTGGTCGGAAAAACGCACCCGCTGGGCAACGCCGAAACGCGCCGACTCGGCGCCGGTGTCGGCGTCGATCAGGCGTGTGGTCAGCCCCAGCGTCAGCAGGTTGTTGTCGGCGAAGCGGTCATGCCCGCTGTAACTGTTCTCGCTGTAGATCGTTGCCAGGTTGAAGTCGTTGAGCCCGGTGTCATACACCGGCAGCATGCTCTGGTCGCGATAGGGCGTATAGGTGTAGAAGGCACGCGGCTCGAGCGTCTGCAGCAGGTTGCGGCCGAAGAGTTGCGTCTCGCGCTCGAAGACCAGGCCGCTGTCCAGGCTCAGCGTGGGCAGCGTGCGTGCCGCCGAAGTCATGCCGTTGCTCAGCGCACCGTCGAAATCGTACTGGCTCGCATGCAGCTTGAGCTTGGGCGTGAAGAACGCGCCCGGCGACAGGAAGGGGCGGCTGATTTCCGCCGACAGATAGCTGCGCTGGGCATTGGGCTGGCCGGTCAGCGTCGGATCGGCCTCGAAGCGTGTGGTATCGGCTTCGACCGTCATGTCCAGGCCATGGCCCAGGTTCAGCGGCGTGTAGCGCCACTGCAGTTGCGGCATGCGGTCATAGGGCGGCGTGATCGGCGATGCCACATCCTGCAGCGTCTGCCATTTGAGCGTGCGCAGCATCAGCGTGCTGTCCTGGCCGCTCCAGCCCAGCGTGGCATCGCTGGGCAGCAGGCGCGAGTTGAGCAGGCGGTTGGTTTCGCCGCGGCGCGTGAAATCGCGCCAGTAGTTGTCGTCGCTGACGCGGTTGAGATTCAGGTTCAGCCCCAGCGCTCCGAAAGGCGAGGCAATGGTGCCCTGGTGCAGCACGCCATAGGCCCAGCGGTCGCGGTCGCGCAGCCGGTCGCCGGGCATGTAATCGAGCCGCAGCTTGCCCTGGTAGGTGGGCTCCAGGTAGCGGAACTCCCCGCCCACGTTCACCCCGCGCTTGGTCATCAGCGTGCTCGACAGCGTCGCGTCGCGGTTGGGTGCAATGTTCCAGTAATACGGCTGCGTGTATTCGAAGCCGCTGACGTTGTCCAAGCCGATGGTCAGCGGCAGCAGGCCCGACTTGCGCTGGTCCGACAAAGGAAAGCTCACCACGGGAATCGGCAACACCGTCACGCCCTTGAATTGCAGCTTGGCCCCGCGCGCGTAGCCGACCTGCGTGCCCTGGTCGAGATGGATGGAGCGGGCCTTGAGCACCCAGTCCGGCTCCCAGCTGGCTTCGTTGTCGCGCTGGCAGGTCGTGTAGGTGGCGTTGTGGATGATGGAGCGCTCACGGTCCAGGAATTCCACTTCGCTGGCATCGCCATGGGCCTGCGTGGCCAGGAACCGGTAGTTCGCATCCGTGAAGTTGCCGCGGAAGGCCTCGACCTCGAGATCGAGCCGGTTGCCATCGAAGACATTGCCGGCGCGGTTGATGTGCACCTGGCCTTCGGCCTGGACGCGGTCGTCGGCCACGGTGTATTCCATGCGGTTGGCGCGGACGATGGTGTCGCTGCGGCGCAGCTCGGCATTGCCTTCGATCACGGCGCGCACATCGGCCTGGCCCGAGATCGAATCGCCAAACACGTAGGCCGGCTGCAGGTTGCGCGCGGCCTCGGGAATTTTCTCCTGCAGCATGGGGCTGGGGCGCAGCACCGGTGCAGGCAGCGGCTCCTGCTCGGCGGACTGCGCATTGGCCAGCGCCGGCAGGCTGGCCCAGGCCAGGGCCATCCACCACACGAGAGGACGAACGGCCGGCTGGCCGGGCGGCAGCCGTCGCCGGGGCTGCGGGCGGGATGCGGGCATGGCGATGGAAGACGGGCAAAAAGGCACGTTGAACGAAAAGATGGAAAGACCAGGGGCCGAGGCCGATGCATGCACGCGGGCAGACAGGCGAGTTTGTAGAATCCGATTATCCATGAGCCACCCCATCTCCCCCATTGCCAGCGTTGATTGGCCCGATGCCGATCGCCAGGCCGCCTTTGCCGCCTGGATTGCGCCCCTTGTCAATTTGCACCAGCTCCAGCCCGAGACGCTGCGCCCGGCGTCGGCCGACGCCAGCTTCCGGCGCTACCTGCGCCTGGACCGCGCGGGCGGCGGCAGCCTGATCGTCATGGATGCGCCGCCCGACAAGGAGGACTGCAAGCCCTTCGTCAAGGTGCAGGCGCTGCTTGCGGCGGCGGGGCTGACGGTACCCGACATTCTCGCCTGGGACGAAACGCAGGGTTTCATGCTGCTCAGCGATCTGGGCAGCCAGACGCTGATCGAACGCCTGGACCCGGCTTCCCCCGGCGCGGCCGAGCCCTGGTACCGCCAGGCCAGCGACCTGCTGCTGACCTGGCAGCTGGCCTCGCGTCCTGGCGTGCTGCCGCTCTATGACGAAGCCCTGCTGCGCCGCGAACTGGCGCTGTTTCCCGACTGGTACCTGGCAAGGCACAAGGGCGTGACGCTGCAAGGCAAGCAACTCGAGACGCTGTCCAAGGCGTTCGACACCATCGTCGCGCACAACCTCGCCGTGCCCAGCGTCTATGTGCACCGCGACTTCATGACGCGCAACCTGATGGTGCCGCGCAGCGAAGGCGGACCACTGGGCGTGCTGGACTTCCAGGACGCGGTCTACGGCCCCGTCACCTATGACATCGCCAGCCTGCTGCGCGATGCGTTCATCAGCTGGGAAGAGGAATTCGTCATCGACATCTGCGTGCGCTATTGGGAAAAGGCGCGCAAGGCCGGCCTGGTGGGCGCCACCAGCGCCAGCGGCTGGGGCGACGACTTCGGCGAGTTCTACCGCGCCGTCGAGTGGATGGGCCTGCAGCGCCATTTCAAGGTGGCCGGCATCTTCGCGCGCCTCACGCTGCGCGACGGCAAGCCCAAGTACCTGGCCGATGCGCCACGCTTCATCCAGTACATCCGCGCCACGGCCCACCGCTACCGCCAGCTCGGACCGCTGCTGAAGGTGATCGACGAGATCGAGAACATCCAGGTGGTCGAGGGCTACGCCTACGGCCGGATGTAAGCCGGGCAGCGTTTGCTTGCTGCTGTTGCCATTCCACACATTAAAAGGCGGGCGGTGTTCCGTGCGCCTGCTTATTTTTCCTGACCATGCCCCGATTCCACTGCCCTCTTCCACTGCATACCGGGGCCACGCTTGAGCTGCCCGCCGGCGCGGCGCGCCATGTGCAGGTGCTGCGACTGCAGCCCGGCGACAGCATCACGCTGTTCGAAGGCCAGGCCGGCGGCGGTTTCACGGGCGGCGAATTCGACGCCACGGTGCTGCGCATGGGCCGCAGCGAGGTGCTGGTGGAGATTGGCGCGCACCGCGCCGTGGAGCGCGAAACCGCGCGCGAAGTGCATCTGCTGGCCGGCATCACGGCCAACGAACGCATGGACTGGCTGGTCGAAAAAGCCACCGAGCTCGGCGCTGCGAGCATCACCCCGCTGCTGGCCGAGCGCAGCGTGCTCAAGCTCAAGGGCGAGCGCGGCGACAAGAAACGCGCCCACTGGCAGGCGGTGGCCGTGGCCGCCAGCGAGCAGTGCGGGCGCAACCGTGTGCCGGTGATCCACCCCGCCATCGACCTCGCCGGCTGGATCGGGAACGCTCCCGGCGCAAGTGCGCCGGCACGGCTGCTGCTGTCCCTGGGCGAAGGCACGCAGCCGCTGCGCGCCGCAGCCGATCAGCATGCGCCAGGGCAGCAGCCGGTGGTCTTTCTCTCGGGCCCCGAAGGCGGCCTCAGCCCCCAGGAAGAGGCGCTGGCGCGCGCCCACGGTTTTGCGCCCGTGACGCTCGGCACGCGCGTGCTGCGTGCCGAAACCGCGCCGCTGGCGGCGCTCGCGACGTTGACCTTGGACTGAGGAACGGCCTCGACGACAGGGGGCCTGAAAATCCCGTTCGCCCTGAGCCTGTCGAAGGATGAACGGGCGCGCGCTGGGCGAGGAGCCACCCTTCGGTGGCGGCCTCGCAGGGCCGCGAGCAGCCTGAGCCTGGTTATCCCGCCACCGGCAGGCTTGCAATCACCTGCGCCACGGCCGCCGTGAGCTTCTTCGCATACGGCACATGCAGGAACTCGTTGGGCCCGTGCGCGTTGCTCTTGGGGCCGAGCACGCCGCAGACCATCATCTGTGCCTTGGGAAAGCCCTGGCTCAGCAGGTTCATCAGCGGAATCGTGCCGCCCTGGCCGATATAGCCGCAGGACGCGCCGAATTGCGCCTGGCTCGCGTTTTGCAGCGCCTGCTCGAACCAGTTGTCCATGGCCGGGGCGTTCCAGCCGCTTGAGGAACTCAGCCCTTCCCAGGTGACCCTGGCCTGGTAGGGCGCGTTGTCTTCGAGCAGGGCCTTCATTTCCTGCACGCAGCTGGCGGCATCGACCAGGGGCGGCAGGCGCAGGCTCAGCTTGAATGCGGTGTAGGGGCGCAGCACGTTGCCGGCGTTTTGCAGCGATGGGAAACCTTCGGCGCCGGTCACGCTCAGCGTCGGCTCCCAGGTGCGCTTGAGCAGCGACTCGACGGGATCGGACGTAGTCGGCAGCGCAAAGGTGGTGGCGCCGCCGCAGTCGTAATGCGCCCAGGGAAAGCGCTTGGTGACCTCGTCGCCCAGAATGGCTGCCGTGGCACGCGCCTGGGCCAGCCGCTCGGCCGGCACCTCGCAATGGAAGCTCGCGGGCAGCAGCCGGCCGGTGGCGCTGTCTTCAAGCCGGTCCAGCACCTGGCGCATGATGCGAAACGACGACGGCACCACGCCCGAAGCATCGCCCGAATGCACGCCTTCGGTCAGGATCTCGACCTTGAGCGTGCCGCTGGCCATGCCGCGCAGGCTGGTGGTGAGCCACAGCTGGTCGTAATTGCCGGCGCCGCTGTCGAGGCAGATCACCAGCGCGACCTCGCCCAGCCGCGGGCGCAGCGCGTCGACATAGGGCAGCAGGTCGCGCGAGCCGCTTTCCTCGCAGGTTTCGATCAAGCCGCAAATGCGCGGGTGAGGCACGTTCTGGCGCTTGAGTTCCTGCACCGCGGCAATGCTGGCGTAGACCGCATAGCCGTCATCGGCGCCGCCACGGCCGTAGAGCTTGCCGTTCTCGTATTTGGGGGTCCACGGGCCCAGGTCGCTGCGCCAGCCCTCGAATTCGGGCTGCTTGTCGAGGTGGCCGTACATCAGCACCGTGCCCTGGCTCTGCGCCTGCGACTGGGTTGCGGCCACCTCGAAGTACAACACTGGCGTGCGGCCCGGCAGGCGCACGATCTCGAGCGTGAGGCCCGCGACCTTCTGTGCCTCGACCCAGGAGGCGGCATTGCGCAGCACGGTGTCGAGATAGCCCTGCTGCTCCCAGTCGGGCGCGAACATCGGCGACTTCGCGGGAATGGCGATGTATTCGGTCAGCTGGCCAACGATATCGCGGTCCCACTGGTCGCTGACGCGCTCCAGTGCAAGGGCCGGATCGAGGGCGGTGGCGGGGATGCGTGCATTCATGGCTAGAGCTCCTTCGGCGGTGCCACGGCCGGCCGTGGCGATCCGCCCATTGTCCCGCAGTGCCGGCCAGACTGCCAGCCCCGGTGCCCGGCGAGGGGCGCCCGGCGAGGGGCGCCCGGCTAGGAGCGCCCGGCCAGGGTCAATCGTGTTCCAGACAGAAGACGGCCGTGCCGGCGCGCAGGTTGGGCAGCGTGCGTACTTCCTGGCCGTCCTGCAGCCCGAACGCATCGCGCACGCTGAGCCGGTTCTTGTGCGCCAGCACCTCGAAATCCTTGAAGGTGCCGACGCGGATATTGGGCGTGTCGTACCACTGGTAGGGTAGCCGGCGCGTGACCGGCATGCGCCCGCGCAGCACCGACAGGCGGTTGGGCCAGTGCGCGAAATTGGGGAAGGCAACGATGCCCAGGCGGCCGATGCGCGCGGTCTCGCGCAGCATGACTTCGGCATTGCGCAGATGCTGCAGGGTGTCGATCTGCAGCACCACGTCGAAGCTGTTGTCGCCGAACATCGCCAGGCCGTCCTCGAGATTGAGCTGCAGCACGTCGACCCCGCGGCGCACGCAGGCCAGCACATTGGCGTCATCGAGCTCCACGCCGTAGCCGCTGCAGCCGCGTTCGTGCTGCAGGTACGACAGCAGCGCGCCGTCGCCGCAGCCCAGGTCGAGCACGCGCGCGCCCTGGGGCACCAGGCGCGCAATGGCCTGCATGGTGGTTTTCTCGGTCATGCGATGTCCTTTGCAATGCTGTCGAAATAGGAGCGCATGACGCCCAGGTAGCGCGGATCGTCGAGCAGGAAGGCATCGTGGCCGTGGGGCGCGTCGATCTCGGCGTAGCTCACGCGGCGGCGGTTCTCCAGCAGCGACTTGACGATCTCGCGGCTGCGCGCGGGCGCGAAGCGCCAGTCGGTGGTGAAGCTGACCAGCAGGTACTTGGCCTGGCTGGCCGCCAGCGCCTGCGTCAGGTTGCCCGCATGCGCGCGCGCCGGGTCGAAATAGTCGAGCGCGCGCGTGATCAGCAGATAGGTGTTGGCATCGAAGTAATCGCTGAACTTGTCGCCCTGGTAGCGCAGATAGCTCTCGATCTCGAACTCGATGTCCTGGGTGCTGTACTTCAGGTCCAGGCCGCCGCGCAGCTGGCGGCCAAACTTCTGGTTCATCACGTCATCGCTGAGATAGGTGATGTGGCCGATCATGCGCGCGATGCGCAGGCCGCGGCGCGGCACGACGCCATGGTCGTAGAAGTTGCCGCCATGGAAGTCCGGGTCGGTGACGATGGCGCGGCGCGCGACTTCGTTGAAGGCGATGTTCTCGGCGTTGAGGTTGGGCGCGCTGGCCACCACCACCGCATGCGCGACGCGCTCGGGATAGCGCAGCGACCAGCACAGCGCCTGCATGCCGCCCAGGCTGCCGCCGAGCACGGCCGCGAGCCGCGCGATGCCCAGCCGGTCGAGCAGGCGCGCCTGCGCATCGACCCAGTCCTCCACCGTGACCACGGGGAAATCCGCGCCATAGACGCGGCCCGTGTCCGGGTTCTGGTGCATCGGACCGGTCGAGCCGAAGCACGAACCCAGGTTGTTGATGCCGATCACGAAGAAGCGGTTGGTGTCGACCGCCTTGCCCGGGCCGATCATGTTGTCCCACCAGCCCTCGCTTTTCGGCTGGTCGGCATAGACGCCGGCGACATGGTGCGAGGCGTTGAGGGCATGGCACACCAGCACGGCATTCGAGCCGTCGGCGTTGAGCTCGCCATAGGTTTCGTAGGCGAGGTCGTAGTGGTGGATCGAGGCGCCGCCCTGCAGCGGCAGCGGCTCCTCGAAATGCATGGACAAAGGGGTGGCGATGAAGGACATGAAAAAACCCGGCATCGCTAAAAACGAGGCCGGGTCGAGATGTCGTCGGACGGGTCTTTAGCTGGATTTATAAAGCGCCCGCAAGCATTGGCAAATCGGCGCGTGAAGCCGCCATTATGCCAAAACGTCGACGCCCGGCGCCCACAGCGCCAGCACGCCCAGCACCAGGAAGATGCCGGCCGACACCAGATGCACGATGCGCAGCGGCACCAGCCGCGTGATGCGCTCGCCGAGCCAGACCACGGGCGCATTGGCCAGCATCATGCCCAGCGTCGTGCCGGCCACGACCCAGAAATAGGCGTTGTACTTGGCCGCCAGCACGACAGTGGCGATCTGCGTCTTGTCGCCCATCTCGGCTAGGAAGAAGGCAATCAGCGTGGTGCCGAAAACGCCCCAGCGCGAGGCTGTGGCGGTCTCGCCTTCGTCAAGCTTGTCGGGAATCAGCATCCAGACTGCCATGGCAATGAAGCACGCGCCGAGCACCCAGCGCAGCACCTGCGGGCCGATGAACGTTGTGACCCAGGCGCCGACGGCGCCGGCCAGCGCATGGTTGGCGAGGGTGGCGGCAAGAATGCCCAGCACGATTGGCCAGGGCTTGCGGAAACGCGCGGCAAGGACCAGCGCCAGCAACTGCGTCTTGTCGCCCATTTCGGCAATGGCGACGATGGCGGTGGAAAGGAGAAAGGCTTCCATGGGGTACTTGTAATAACAGGCCGGACACAGATGCGAAAGCATTGGCTGCGCCCCGACTCCGGCCATGTGGATCGGCACCCAGCCAATGGTCTCGCCCAGCGCGAACCGCATGCACCATAGGTTGTGAGAACCCAAGTTTGTTGATGCATGCCTCCGGTGCGTTGCGCACCGGACGGGCTACTCCCCAAAGACAAGCCGCGATTCTAGGGGCTTTGTAAGACAAACGCCCGCTCGCGGGTAAATACCAGTCTCAAAAGTGTTGTAGCAGTAGCGAAATTTGATTCCTTAGGAATTTGTGTGGGTATATATGGCCCATAATGTCCAAGCCTTTCCGCAAAGCAATGAGTAGTAGGCAGGTGCGTTTCGGTCTCTAAAGTTGTCACTGGTAGTTGACTCCATAGGGCTCCATCGCGTTTTCAAGTGTTTTTTCAGGAGTCCTCCATGGGCAACAAACTTTACGTCGGCAACCTGCCGTACTCTTTCCGCGACGGCGACCTCGAGCAAGCTTTCAGCGAATTCGGCAACGTCAACAGCGCCAAGGTCATGATGGAACGTGACACCGGCCGTTCGAAGGGCTTCGGCTTCGTCGAAATGGGCAGCGATGCTGAAGCACAAGCTGCAATCCAAGGCCTGCACGGCCAAAACCAAGGCGGCCGTGACCTCGTGGTCAACGAAGCCCGTCCGATGGAACCCCGCCCTCCCCGTAGCGGTGGCGGCTTCGGCGGCGGCGGCGGTTACGGCGGTAGCAACGGTGGCGGCTTCGGCGGCGGCCGTGGCAACGGCGGCGGCTTCGGCGGCGGCCGCGGCGGCTACTAAGCATTGACTAGGGTTTTCAATAACCCATTGTCGGAAAAAGGGCCATTGGCCCTTTTTTTTCGTCTTTTTCATGCAAATGCGCCTTTGGCCGGCTTTTTTTTTGCAATTCTTTTCCCTCATAATTTGATATCGGTGTACCCGATATGAGTGCAGGTGATTTGCAATGCGTGCGCAGGTTTTCTTCCATGGACCGCTGGCAACAATGTGAGCACCACAGCAATTGTGTTACTTGAGGAGTTTGAGGAGTCTCTAATGGGCAACAAGCTGTATGTTGGCAATCTCCCCTATGGAGTGCGCGACAACGACCTGGAGCAGGCATTCAGCCCGTATGGTTCGGTAACGAGTGCCAAGGTGATGATGGAGCGCGACACGGGCCGTTCCAAAGGGTTCGGGTTCGTCGAGATGGGCAGCGATGCTGAAGCGCAGGCAGCGATCCAGGGCATGAACGGACAATCGTTGGGCGGCCGCAGCGTCGTCGTCAATGAAGCGCGTCCCATGGAGCCTCGTCCTCCCCGCAGTGGTGGTTTCGGCGGCGGTGGTGGCTATGGCGGCGGTGGTGGTGGTTACGGTGGCGGCCGCGAAGGCGGTGGCGGCTACGGCGGCGGTCGTGAAGGCGGCGGTGGCTACGGTGGCGGCCGTGAAGGCGGTGGCGGCTATGGCGGCGGCCGCGACGGCGGTGGTGGCTATGGCGGTGGCCGCGAAGGCGGCGGCGGTTATGGCGGCGGCCGTAGTGACGGTGGCGGCTATTCGGGTGGACGCAATGATGGCGGTTTCCGCAGTCCTTATGGCTCTGGCCCGCGTGGCGGTGGCCGCGGCGGTTACGGCAATAACAACGGCGAATAATCCGCGACGCAAAAACAAAAGGCTTCTAACGAAGCCTTTTTTTCGTTTTGAATATGTAAAGCGAAGCGAAACGCGGTTTTCATGCACCAAGATCGCGCAGCGCTTTGTTTATCTGCACCGCATTGGGTTAACCCCCGGTCTTGTGCCGGTGCTTGGTTTGCCGACCTTGCAACAGGCGGTCGAATAACCGGTTTGGCAGCATCCGCAGCAATTTGGCAACCATTCCCATCTGCCAGGGAATCACCGCATAACTGGTTTGCCGCAGGATGACGCGGCAGGCGCGCCGCGCAAACTCGTCGGCCGTGAGCAGAAACGGCATGGAATAGCGGTTATTGCGCGTGAGCGGTGTGGCGACATAACCCGGCAGCAAGGTGACCACCTTCACGCCGCTGGCCCGCATCTCGCCGCGCAGGCTTTCGCAATAGCTGACCACGCCGGCCTTGCTCGCGCAGTAGGCGCCATGCCCTGGCAGTCCGCGGATCGCCGCCACACTGGCCACCCCGACCAGCGTTCCCGAACCCCGGGCCTGCATGGCACGGATGAACGGGTGGAAGGTGGCCGCCATGCCCAGGTTGTTGGTGGCAAACAGCTGGGCCATGACCTCGAGGTCTTCGCGTTCGCCCGTGTCCACCCCCCAGCTTACCCCGGCATTCGCAATCACGATCTGCGGCAGGCCCTGGCGCGCGATGCACTGCCTGGCGGCCGCGACGATGCTCTCGGCCTGCGCGACATCGGCGCCATAGACCGCATGGCGCGCCGGCTCCAGCCCCTCGGCGGCGGCCCAGTCATGCATTGCCTGGGTATTGCGCGCCACCAGCGCCAGGTCATGGCCCTGGGCGTAGAAGCGCGCTGCCAGCGCCTGGCCAATGCCACTCGAGGCCCCGGTGATGAATACCAGTGGACGCGCGGCGGGCATGTTCAGCGTCCGGCCGCGCTCGCGGGCGCGGGCTGCAGCACGCCGCGGACCCGGCCGTCGAGCTGCAGCACCTGGTCCAGATGGTCGTAATGGAGGCGGTCGGCGGTGAAGCGGTCGGTGCCGCGCCACAGCACCACCGGCTTGTCCGAGAGCACGCGCTCCTCGTTGGTCCAGGCATGCAGGAACTCGCCCTCGAAACGCAGCTCGGGCGAGCGTGTGCCGTCAGGCATTTGCTGGGCCGCGCGCGTGACGCGGGCGTTGCCGAACAGCTGGACTTCGGAGCCGTCGCCATTGCTCAGCCCGCGCAGCGCGGTGGCACGGGTCTGGCGGCCGTCGGGCGACTTGGCGTGGATCTCGACGGCATCGATTTCCAGCGTGTCGGTGTCGGGATAGTGGCGCGCCATGTCGCCTTGCAACTGGCGCGTCATGTTGCCCGCGGCATCGAAGTTCTGGACCGAGAAGTCCTTCATGAAATAGTCGGGCTCATGCACGGGCGCGCGCGCCGGCGCCGCCGGCAGCGTGGAGGGCGCATTGCGCACCAGCCACCAGCTGGCCAGCGCCATCAGCCCCATCAGCGCGACCGGCAGATAGATCGTGAAGCTTTCCCAGCCTCGGCGCCAGCGGGTACGCATCAGGCATATTCCTCAAGCAAGGCGGCGTAGCGGCCCGAGGCCACCAGCAGCAGATCGCAGAACTCGCGCGCCGCGCCCTGCCCGCCCGCGCGCTGGCTCACGTAGTCGGCGGCCGCGAGGGCTTCGGCATGCGCGTTGGACGGCGCGCCGGCAAACGCCGCGCGGCGCATCACCGGCAGGTCGGGCCAGTCGTCGCCCATGGCCGCGGCCTGGCTCCAGTCCAGCCCGAGTGCCTGCAGGAACTCTTCGGCCGCGGGCCGTTTGTCCTCGGTGCCGAAGCGCGCATGCACCACGCCCAGGTTCTTGAGCCGCAGCCGCAGCGGCGCCGAATCGCGGCCGGTGATGACCACCGGCGTGATGCCGGCTTTTTGCAGCAGCTTCAGGCCATGGCCGTCGAGGGTATTGAAGCGCTTGATGACTTCGCCTTCCTGCGTGAAATACAGGCCGCCGTCGGTGAGCACGCCATCGACGTCGAAAAACGCCACTTTCACGTCCTGGGCCTTGAGCAGCAGCTGTGGCGCGAAATCCAGCGCCGGCGACAGAGTGCGAGCGTCCATCAGATCACCTTGGCGCGCATCAGGTCGCGGATATGCACCACGCCCACCAGCCGATCGGCACCCTCGACCACGAGCACCGAGGTGATGCCGTGCTGCTCCATGAGACGCGCGGCATCGACGGCCAGCGCATCGGCCTGGATGGTGTAGGGCTTGGCATGCATGACCTCGCCCGCGGTGGTGCTCAGCAGGTCGGCGCCCTGCTCGATGCGCCGGCGCAGGTCACCATCGGTGAACACGCCCAGCAGCTTGCCGTCGGCATCGACGATTGCCGATGCGCCCAGGCCCTTGGCGCTCATCTCGCGCATCAGCAGCAGGAAGGGCGCCTCGGCCGGCACGCGCGGCACGTCGCTGCCCGAGCGCATGACATCGGCCACATGGGTCAGCAGCTTGCGGCCCAGCGCGCCACCGGGGTGGGAGCGCGCGAAATCCTCGGCCTTGAAGCCGCGCGCATCGAGCAGTGCCACCGCCAGCGCATCGCCCAGTGCCAGCTGCGCGGTGGTGCTGGCCGTGGGCGCCAGGTTCAGCGGGCAGGCCTCGCGCTCGACGTAGGTGTCGAGCACCCAGTCGGCATGGCGCGCCAGCGTGGAGCGCGCATTGCCGGTCATGCCGACCACGGGCACGCCCTGGCGCCGCAGCGCGGGCAGCAGCGCCGCGATCTCGTCGCTCTCGCCACTGTTGGACAGCGCCAGCACCAGGTCCTTTTCCGTGACCATGCCCAGGTCGCCGTGGCTGGCCTCGCCCGGGTGCACGAAGAACGCCGGCGTGCCGGTCGAAGCCAGCGTCGCGGCGATCTTGCGCCCCACATGGCCGCTCTTGCCCATGCCCATGACCACTACCCGCCCCTGGATGTCGAGGATGCGTTCGACGACCTGCGCGAACACGGGTGACAGGCGGTCGGACAGCGCCAGAAGCGCCTGGGCCTCGATGCCAAGGGTATCGCGCGCCAGTTGCAAGGCCTGGAAGCCGTCGAAAGGACGCGAGGAAGCTGCTGCAGATTTCATCCCCGGATTTTAGGGCCTGCGGTCGCGGGCGCCGTACCCGAACGCTTGCGTGGGGTCATGCGCCGCGGCCGCCGGCACGGGCTTTTCCACAGGCCCCTACGGGTCCGCCGCCTTGATCCCGCCTGCGTCCTGATTACACTCCTGCTGCTGCCAGGCCATGCCCGGCCCCCACAGAACATTTGCGCGCCATGCTCCACACCACCATCAACGATTACCTCCGGCAATACATCCGCACGGTGCCCGACTGGCCCGCGCCGGGCGTGCAGTTCCGCGACATCACGCCGCTGCTGCAGGACCCGAAGGTCTTCCGCGTGCTGATCGATGCCTTCGTGCACCGTTACATGGACCCGGCACTGCGCCCCGATGTGGTCGCGGGCCTGGATGCGCGCGGCTTCATCCTGGGCGCCGTGGTGGCCTATGAGCTCAATGTCGGCTTCGTGCCGATCCGCAAGAAAGGCAAGCTGCCCTTCACCACCGTCGAGGAAACCTATGAGCTCGAATACGGCAGCGCCACCGTCGAGCTGCATGCCGACGCCGTCAAGCCCGGGGACCGGGTGCTGCTGATCGACGACCTGATTGCCACCGGCGGCACGATGATGGCCGGCAAGAAGCTGCTGGAGAAGCTCGGCGCCGAGGTCATCGAAGGCGCGGCCATCGTCGACCTGCCCGAGCTGGGCGGCTCCGACCGGCTGCGCGCAGGCGGGCTGCCGCTTTACACGCTGGTCGACTTCGCCGGGCACTGAGCAGCCCGATGCCGCCCGTTCCCGTCCAACGCCGGCCGCTGCTGCAGCGTGCGGCCGCCATCGTCGTCCGCGCCGTGGGCATCCTGCTGGGCCTGGTGCTGGCCGGCTTTGGCGCGCTCGCGCTATGGAGCCATGCGCCGGGCGGCCGGCTGGCCGCGGTGGCGCTGGCCGTGCTGTGGGTCATCTGGGTCGGCACCACGGGGCTGCTGGCCAGCGCCGATCCGCGCGCCTGGCGTGCCTGGGGGCTGCTCACGGCGGGCTGCGTGCTGCTGGGCCTGTGGTGGGGCACGATCACGCCATCGAACGACCGGGTCTGGGCCGCCGATGTCGCCCGCACGCTGCGCGCCGAGCGCCAGGGCTCCGAAGTGGTGCTGTACAACGTGCGCAATTTCGATTGGCGTGGCGAGGACGACTACACCGCGCGCTGGGAAACCCGGCGCTACGACCTCGACCGCCTGCGCTCGGTGGACATGGCGCTGTCGTACTGGATGGGTCCGGCCATTGCCCACACCCTGGTGTCTTTTGGCTTCGACGACGGCCGGCAACTGGTGTTTTCGGTCGAAGTGCGCAAGGAGCGCCACGAGCAGTTCTCGGCGCTGGCCGGGTTCTTCAAGCGCTATGAGCTGGCGCTGGTCGCGGCCGACGAGCGCGACATCCTGGGCGTGCGCGCACGTGTGCGCGACGAGGACGTCTACCTCTACCGCGTGCACATGCCCGCGCCGGCCATGCGCGCGCTGTTCGAGCAGTACCTCGACGAAGCCGAGTCGCTGCGCAACACGCCGCGCTTCTACCAGACGCTGACCGCCAACTGCACGACCATCGTCTACGCCATGATGCAGCGCATCGTGCCCGGCCTGCCGCTGGACCTGCGGCTGCTGGCATCGGGTTATCTGCCCAGCTATGTGCAAGAGGTCGGTGCATTGACAACCGGCTATTCGCTGCAGGAGCTCAAGGCCCGGGGCCGCATCACCGAGCGCGCGCGCCAGGCCGGCCCGAACGCCGACTTTTCCGCGGCCATCCGGCAAGGGCTGCCGGTGCAGGCGCGCTGAGATTTGCGCGACATGCTGCTGCTGCCCCGCCTTGCCACCACGCTGGCGCTGTGCACGGCCGCGCTGCTCGCGGGCTGCGCCGGGGTGCAGGTCAGTTCGGTGCTGCCCTCGGACTACCTGTCGCAGCGGCGCTCCGACATTCTCACCGCCGGCAGCCTCAGCGCCGCGACGCTGGAGACGCTGCGCGTGATCGGCCTAGAAAGCAAGCGCTGCAACGCGCAGCCCGTGCAGTGCCGCGACGCCATCGTCGGCATGCCGGGACTGACGGACGACCAGCGCCTGTCCGCGCTGGCCGAGCTCTGGACGCAGACCGCGCTGCAGGCCCAGCGCGCCGCGCCGGGCAGCCATGGCAGCGACGAGATCGATGCCTGGCTCGAAGCCGCGCGCCACGCCTACGCCTACCTGTTCTTCTCCTCGCGCCAGCCCGGCGAGCGGATCTTCGAAGACCGCCAGACCCAGGTGCGCGACTACTACAACCACGCCGTGGAGCAAGCCATCACCGGGCTGTTCCAGCATACCCAGCCAAGCCATCTCGCGGCATTGGAAGCGTCCGGGCTGCAATGGAATGGCTGGACCCTGCGCACCGATCTCTCGGGCATCCGGCTGCCGCAGGCCGGGGTGGTGCCGCGCGAGCTGATCCCGGCCTCGTCGCTGACCTTCTCGGGCCTGCGCAACCTCTACCGGCGCGATGGCATCGGCGGCGAACTGGTGGCGGTGTTTCCCGTCAATGGCCCGCAGGACGGCGCCACCGCCAGCGGCGCGCTGCTGTCCGAGGATGCCGAGGAGCCCTTCCAGGAAGCGCCCTACCCCGCGCTCTCGGCGCTGCTGCGCTTCGAAGGCGAAACGCTGACCGAGGTGCTGCAGACGCGCAGCGTCCAGGTGCAGATGTACGACCCCTACCGCATCGGGGAGGTGCTGATCGCGGGCGCGCGGGTGCCGCTGGCGGCGAATTTCACCTCGGGCTACGGCCTGTGGCTCGCGCGCTCGGGCTTTTCGACGCAGGCGTTGCGCTCGCTGCTGGGCCTCGACAACGGGCTGCTGCGCCCGCAGATCTACCTCATGCAGCCCTATGACCCGGGCCGGCGCGTGGTGCTGATGCTGCACGGCCTGGCCAGCAGCCCCGAGGCGTGGATCAATGTCGCCAACGAGGTGCTGGGCGACGAGACGCTGCGCCAGAACTACCAGATCTGGCAGGTCTACTACCCGACCAATGCGCCGCTGGCGCTCAACAACCGCGCGATCCGCGATGCGCTGCAGCAGACCTTTGCGCATTTCGACCCGCAGGGCGTAGCCAAGGCGTCGCAGCAGGTCACCGTGATCGGCCACAGCATGGGCGGCGTGCTCGCGCGCCTGCTGGTGTCCTCCACGCAAGGCCAGAGCTGGGACCGCCTGCTCGAGAACTACCAGCTGCAGCCCGGGCAGCAGGCCGCGCTCGAGCGGCGCATGGCGCCGCTGCTCAACTTCGAGCCGCTGCCTGCGATCACCGACGCCATCTTCATTGCCGCCCCGCACCGCGGCACGGACTTCGCCAACCATCGCATCGCGCGCTGGGCGGCGAACCTGATCACGCTGCCGTTCTCCATGCTCGAACAGGTCGGCGACGTCACGCGCGCGCTGGCCCAGCTCAAGCCGCGGCCCGGCAAGCAGGGCCTGCTGCGCATTCCCAACAGCATCGACAACCTCAGCGATGCCGACCCGTTCGTGCGCCTGACCTCCCACCTGCCGCTGGCGCCGCAGCTGCGCTACCACTCGATCATCGGCGACGCCAACCCCGCGCTGCCGCTGGCCGATTCGAGCGATGGCATCGTGCCCTACGCCAGCGCCCACCTGCCTGGCGCGGCCTCGGAGCTGGTGATCGCGTCAGGCCACAGCGTGCAGGAGCATCCGCAGGCCATCATCGAGATCCGGAGGATATTGCATGAGCAGTTGCAAAGGGCGGGGGCCGGTGCCGCGCGCTGAGTGACATGTTTTTGGAGGCCAGGCCGTTCACCCTTCGACAGGCTCAGGGCGAACGGTAAAACCGTTCGTGGTGAGCTTGTCGAACCATGAACGGCCTGCCCTAGGAATGCATCGTCGTGTTTTCGCTCCCCCGAGGAACGGCCCGTCCTCGGAAAAGCGTTCTACCTCATTTCCCCCAGCGCAACACCAACGGATCGAGCCGGCGCGCGATATCGAGCAGTTGGCGCCGCACTTCGGGATGCATGGCGGGCCAGGGGTGGCGCGGCGCGTCGCAGGCAATCACGCCGCCGGCATGCATCAGCGCCTTGGCGGCGAGAAAGCCGGCCTGGCGGTTCTCGTGGTTGATCAGCGGCAGCCAGCGCTGGTACTCGGCAAACGCCTGGTCCTTGTCGCCGCGGCGGAAGGCTTCGATGATGGGGCGGATGCCGTCGGCAAAGGCGCCGCCGGTCATCGCCCCCGTGGCGCCGGCTTCCAGGTCGGCCAGCAAGCTGATGCCCTCCTCGCCATCCCAGGGGCCTTCGATGGTTTCGCCGCCCAGTGCGATCAGCTCGCGCAGCTTGCCCGCGGCGCCCGCGGTTTCCATCTTGAAGTAGCGCACCTGCTCGATTTCCTGCGCCATGCGCGCCAGAAACGCCGGCGGCAGCGGCGTGCCCGCGGCCGGCGCGTCCTGGATCATGATGGGGATGTCGATGGCATCGGACACCGCCGCGAAAAAGCGCTGGATCTGCGTGTCGCCGAAGCGAAAGCTCGCGCCATGATAGGGCGGCATGACCATCACCATGGCCGCGCCCATGTCCTGCGCGCGCCGGCTGCGCGCCGCGCAGATCGCGGTGCTGGTGTGGGTGGTGGTGACGATCACCGGCACGCGCCCGGCCACATGCTCGAGCGCCAGGCGGGTGAGGGTTTCGCGCTCGTCGTCGCCCAGCAGGAACTGCTCGGAGAAGTTGGCCAGGATGCACAGGCCGTCGACACCGGAGTCGATCATGAAGTCGATGCAGCGCTTCTGGCTGGCCAGGTCCAGCGTGCCGTCTTCGTGGAAGGTCGTGGGCACGACCGGGAAGATGCCGCGGTAGCGCGGGTTGGAAAGTCCAGGCATGGCGTGGCTCCTCACTCGATGATGTCGAACTGGTCGAGGTACTCGGTCTTGAGCGTCAGGCCCAGGCCGGGAACATCGTCGCGCAGCTGCACGAAGCCGTTGTCGGCAATCGGCTCGCCGTCGAAGAGGTACCAGAACAGTTCGTTGCCGACCTCGACATCGAAGATCGGGAAATACTCGGCCATGGGCGAGGCCAGCGTGCTCATCGTCAGGTGGTAGTTGTGCATCTGGCCCGCGTGCGGCACCACCGGCACCGAATACGCTTCGCACAGCGCGTTGATCTTGTGCGCGGCGGTGATGCCGCCGACGCGGTTGGTGTCGTACTGCACCACGCTCACCGCCTTCCTGTCGAGCAGCTGCTTGAAGCCGTAGAGGCTGAACTCGTGCTCGCCGCCCGAGATCGGAATGATGTTCATCGCGTTGAGCTCGGCGTAGCCATCGATGTCGTCGGCGATCACCGGCTCCTCGAGCCAGCGCGGCTCATACTTCGCGAGCTTGGGCAGCATGCGCTTGGCGTATTCGAGGTTCCAGCCCATGTAGCACTCGAGCATCAGGTCGTTGTCGTAGCCGATCACTTCGCGGATCGCCTCGACCGACCTGAGGTTTTCCTTCACACCGTGCTGCAGGTGCGCGGGGCCATAGCCAAAGCGCATCTTGAAGGCCGTGAAGCCCTGGTCCAGGAACTGCTGCGCCTCGTCCTGCATGGCCCTCAGGTCGCCGCGGTAGAGCTTGGAGTAGTAGCAGGGGATCTTTTCCTTGGTGCGGCCGCCCAGCAGCTTGAACACCGGCTTGTTCACGCTCTTGCCCAGGATGTCCCAGATCGCGAGGTCGACGGCGGAGATCGCGGCCATGGTTACGCCCTTGCGGCCCCAGGCGTGGGTCGAGCGGTACATGCGCTGCCACAGGTATTCGTAGTCCCAGGGATCCTGGCCGACGACCAGCGGCGCGAGGTACTGGTCGATGATGGCCTTGGCGATCGCCGGGGCCAGCGCGACGTTGCCGATGCCGACGATGCCGTCATCGGTCTCGATCTCGACCACGGTCCACGAATGGAAGCGGAAGGTGCTCATGCTCTCGGTGTTGGAGTACACCAGATCCATGGCGTTGGAGCAGAAATTGCCCTGGGGTGGAACGGTCTTGCCCTTCCATTGGAAAACACGCGCGCGCACTGACTTGATCTTCATACAGACCTCTTTGAAAAACGGGTGAAACAGGCCGCAGCCCGCGGAATCAGACGCAGGCCGTAGCCTGGGCCACGCCCATGCGCGCGCGCCCCATGCGGCTGGCGATCAGCAGCGCCTGCCAGGTGGCCTCGACATTCGCGCGGCCCTGGCCGGCGATGTCATAGGCCGTGCCGTGCGCGGGCGTGGTGATGGGAATCGGCAGCCCACCCTGCACCGTCACGCCGCGCGAAAAGCCCAGCAGCTTGATCGCGATCTGGCCCTGGTCGTGGTACATCGTGACGATGGCCTGGTACTCACCGGCCTGGGCCTTGAGGAAGATCGTGTCGGCCGGAAACGGCCCGTGGAACGGCGCGTCGCTGGGCCAGTCGCGCGCCTGCAAGGCGCGCACTGCGGGGGCAATGATGTCGATCTCCTCGCGCCCGCAGGTGCCGCCGTCGCCGTTGTGCGGATTGAAGCCCGCGATCGCCACCTTGGGCGCGGCCATGCCGCTGGCGCGCAGCGCGTTGTAGAGCAGCTCCGCGGCCTGGGCGATGCGCTCCTGGCTCAGATAGTTGGCGACGTCCTTCAGCGGCACATGCGAGGAGATGCGCGAGGTCCAGAGATCGCCCAGCGTGTTGAACTCGCAGAAGTAGCCCTGCACGCCCAGGTATTCGGCGAAGTGGTGCAGCTCGTCCTCGTGGCGCAGTCCGCCGAGCTTCATCGCCTGCTTGTTCAAGGGCGCGAAGCAGATCGCGTCGATCTCGCCCGCGAGCGCCGCGTCCATGCACTGGTCCAGCACCTGCAGCACCGAGCGCCCGCCGGCCGCGCCGACCTGGCCGACCTGCACCTGGGCCGCGGCAATGCTGTTCACGGCGACAAATGCCGGCAGCCGGGTATCGGTGCGCGCGCGCGCTTGCGCCAGACCGGCCAGCGGCGTGGTCGCGACCTGCCGGCCCGCGCTGCGCTGCCCCTGCTCCCAGAGCCACGGGTCCCCGATCAGCACCAGGTTGGCCTGCTGCACGGCTTCGGGCTTGGCCAGCAGCCTGGCAATCAGTTCGGCGCCGATGCCGGCGGGATCCCCCAGGGTCAGGGCGACGACGGGAAGAGAGGCTGCAGACATGGCTCAGTCCAGTTTGATGTCGTTCTTGCGGATGATCTCGCCAAAGCGCTGGTACTCGGCGAGGTGGAAGGCGCCGAAATCGGCCTGGCTCATGGGCCGCAGCTCGGCGCCCACGGCCTCGAGCCGGGCTTTGGTCTCGGCCATGGCCAGCACCTTGTTGACCTCGTCGTGCAGCTTCTGCTGCACCGCCTTGGGCGTCGCGGCCGGCATGTAGATGCCGTACCAGGCGCTGATCGCGACGGCGGGCAGGCCGGCTTCGGCCATCGTCGGCACCTGCGGCAGCTGCGGGTTGCGCTGGGGCGAAGTCACGGCCAGCGCGCGCAGCTTGCCGGCCTTGATCTGGCCGATCACCGACGGCATGGTGTCGAAGCTCATCTGCACCTGGCCGCTGACCAGGTCGACCAGCGCGCCGGCGCTGCCCTTGTAGGGCACATGCGTGATGGCGATGCCGGCTGCGTCCTTGAACACCTCGGCCGCGATGTGCTGGGTGCTGCCGGTGCCGCTGCTCGCGAAGTTGATCTGGCCGGGCTGCTTCTTCGCCAGCGCCACCAGTTCCGCGACGCTGTTGGCCGGCACCGAGTTGCCGACGACCAGCACATTCGGCACCGAGCCGACAAAGGCCACGGGCACCAGGTCCTTGTTGTTGTCGTAGCCCAGCTTCAGCAGGTGCGGCGCAATCGCATGCGCCGTGACCACGCCCATCACCATGGTGTGGCCATCGGTGGACTTGGCGGTCACGTCTACGGCCATGGTGTTGGAGACGCCGGGGCGGTTTTCCACCAGCACCGGCTGCTTGAGCAGCGGCGCGAGCCGGTCGGCGACGGCGCGCGCCATGGCGTCGGTGCCGCCGCCCGGCGCGGAGCCGACCAGCATGCGCAGCGGCCGTGTCGGCCAGCTTGCCGGATCCTGCGCCAGCAAGCTAGCCGGCAGCAGGCAGGCCCCCCAGGCCGCAGCCGCGGCCAGCAGATGACGTCTTTGCATCGTTGTCTCCCGTTTTTATCGTGGTAGCTGCATCGTAGGCAGGGTGTTGATACCCGTATATTCAATGTTTTTGATAGATTGATAACCAGAGGAAATCAGGAGGCCGACCTTGGGATCGATCGACAAACGCGACAACACTCCGCAGCTGCTCAACCGCCTGCGCATGCGCCAGGTGGCGCTGATGCTGGCCATCGACGAGCGCCAGACGCTGCGTGCGGCGGCCGTGCAACTGGGGCTGAGCCAGCCTGCGGCGACCAAGATGCTGCATGAACTCGAGGACGCGCTGAGCCAGCCGCTGTTCGACCGCGTGGGCCGGCAGTTGCAGCGCAATGCCGCGGGCAACCGGGTGTTCGAATACTTCCGCGCGATGCACGGCAGCATGGAAGCGCTCAATCGCGAATTGGGCGAGTTGCGCCAGGGCAGCGCCGGCCGGCTGGTCGTGGGCAGCATCATGGCGGCCTCGCCCGGGCGCCTGACCCGCGCGCTACTGGACCTGAAGCAGCAACTGCCTTTGCTGGCGATGGAAGTCGCGGTCGATACCAGCGACCGGCTGCTGGCGCAGCTGCAGGAAGGCGTGCTCGAAGTGGTGGTCGGGCGCATGGCGCCGGCGTCCGCGGCCGAATACCTGTTCCGGCCCATCGACGATGAAAGCCTGGCGTTCATCGTGCGCAACGACCACCCGTTGCTGGCGCTGCCCAAGGTCAGGTTCGAGCATCTGCAGCACTATGGCTGGGTGCTGCAGCCGCCGGGCAGCCCGATGCGCGCGCTGCTCGAGCAGGAATTCCGCGAGCACTGCACGCCGCTGCCGCGCGGCCTGATCGAGACCGGCTCCATCCTCACCACCATCAATCTGGTGCGCAGCTCGGACATGCTGGGCGTGATCCCGCAGACCGTGGGCGCGCTCAACGACGCCCATGGCATGCTGCGCATCGTGCCCTACAACCTGCGCCACAAGCTGGAATCCTATGGCAGCCTGGTGCGCCGCGACCGGCCGCTGAGCCGGTCCGCCGAGCTGTTCCTGGAACTGCTGCACCGGAGCGGGCCCGACGCGCAGTGAACGCCCCGGGAGGCCTCACTTGCCGATGCAAAAGCTCGAGAAGATCACGCCCAGCAGGTCATCGGACGTGAATTCCCCGGTGATCGCATTGAGCGCGTTCTGCGCCAGGCGCAGTTCCTCGGCCAACAGGTCGAGGTGCGGGCCGGCGGCGCGCAGCTGGGCGGCGGCCATGTCCAAATGCTGGCCCACGGCCTGCAGGGCTTCGACATGGCGCGCGCGCGCCAGGTATAGGCCTTCGGGGGCCGATTGCCAGCCCGCGACTTCGAGCAGGCGCCGGCGCAGCGCGTCGAGGCCGTCACCGGTGCGCGCCGACAGGCGCAGGCCGTCGGCCTGCAGTTCGGCGCCGGCCGAATCGGTCTTGTTCCAGACGTCGATCACCGGCACCTGCGCCGGCAGGCGTTCGGCGAGCGTAGCGCGGATGGCGTCGTCGCCCGCGCGGTAGTCGCCCTGGTCCTGGCGCGTGAGGTCGTGCAGGAATAGCACGGCGTCGGCCGCGGCAATCTCGTCCCAGGCGCGCGAGATGCCGATGCGCTCGACCGTGTCGTCGCTCTCGCGCAGCCCGGCGGTGTCGATCACGTGCAGTGGCACACCTTCGATCTGTATGGTCTGCTGCACCTTGTCGCGCGTCGTGCCCGCGATCTCGGTGACGATGGCCAGCTCGGCGCCGGCGAGCGCATTGAGCAGCGAGCTCTTGCCCGCATTGGGCTGGCCCGCGATCACCACCTTGATGCCTTCGCGCAGCAGCGCGCCCTGGTGCGCGCGCGCCAGCACCGCGTCCAGCGACCGGTGCAGGCGCTCGAGCTGGCCGCTGGCATCGGCCTGCTGCAGGAAATCGATGTCTTCCTCGGGAAAGTCCAGCGTCGCCTCGACCAGCATGCGCAGCCGCACCAGCGCGTCGCGCAGCGTGTGGATCTCCTGGGAGAACGCGCCCGACAGCGAGCGGCTCGCGCTGCGCGCCGCGGCCTCGGTGCTGGCGTCGATCAGGTCGGCAATCGCCTCGGCCTGGGCCAGGTCGATCTTGTCGTTGAGAAAGGCGCGCTCGGTGAACTCGCCGGGCTGGGCCAGGCGCAGTCCCGGCAGGCAGGCGCGGCCCGTGTCTTCGAGCTCAGCCGCGGCTTCAAGGCAGCGCGCGAGCAGCAGTTGCAGCACCACCGTGCCGCCATGCGCCTGCAGCTCGAGCACATCCTCGCCGGTGTAGCTGTGCGGCCCGGGAAAGAACAGCGCCAGGCCATGGTCGATAGGCTGGCCCTTGGCATCGCGCATCGGCAGATAGGTCGCCTCGCGTGGTTTCAGCGCGCGCCCGCAGATGCGCTGCACCAGCGGCGCCAGGCCCTTGCCGGACACACGCACGATGCCGACGGCTCCGCGACCCGGGGCGGTGGCAATGGCGGCAATGGGTTGGTCGTGGCGGGGGAGCATGGGAGGTCTCTTGGGTGGGGAAAAAAGCGATGGATAAAAGGCCGCTCCATGAAAGAAGCCCCCGTTCGTGGTGAGCCTGCCTAGCCGGCCGCGTCGAACCATGAACGGCCCATTCTCATGCCTTGAGCGCAGGCCGTTCATCCTTCGACAAGCTCAGGACGAACGGGGTTCAGCCGGTGCTGGGCATGATAGCCGCGCCCAGCCCTTGTGGATAACCAGTGCAAAAACAAGCACGGCCGCAGAGCGGCCGTGTTGGTCAAAGCGTCAACCCAATCAGCGGAACTTCGGCAGATTGAACTGGGGCGGCACGCCCATGCGGGTGTTGATCAGCCATTGCTGGGCGATCGACAGGATGTTGTTGGTCAGCCAGTACAGCACCAGGCCGGCGGGGAAGAAGAAGAACATCACGCTGAACATCAGCGGCATGATCCACATCATCTTGGCCTGCATCGGGTCCGGCGGCGCGGGGTTGAGGGCGGTCTGCAGCAGCGAGCTCAGCGTCATCAGCACCGGCAGGATGAAGAACGGGTCGGGCGACGACAAATCCTTGATCCAGCCGATCCAGGGCGCGTTGCGCATTTCAACGCTCGACAGCAGCACCCAGTACAGCGCGATGAACACCGGGATCTGGATGATGATGGGCAGGCAGCCGCCCATCGGATTGACCTTCTCCTCGCGGTAGATGCGCATCATCTCCTGCTGCATCTGCTGCGGCTTGTCCTTGAGGCGCTCGCGCATCTCCATGATCTTTGGATTGATGGCCTTCATCTTGGCCATGCTGGCGTAGGCCTTGGCGTTCAGCCAGAAGAACAGGATCTTCAGCACCAGCACCAGGCCGACGATCGACCAGCCCCAGTTGCCCAGCAGGCTGTGGATCTTGTCGAGCAGCCAGTACAGCGGCTTGGCCATGATGGTCAGCCAGCCATAGTCCTTGACCAGTTCCAGGCCGGGGGCCAGCGATTCAAGCGTCTTTTCGAGCTGCGGGCCCGCAAACAGCTTGGCCTCGATGCTCTTGCTCTGGCCGGGTTCGACCGTGCCGAACGGCGTGATCATGCCCACGGCATACAGATTGTCGCTGACCTTGCGCGCGAAGATGTCGCGCTGCAGGCCGTCGGCCAGCAGCCAGGCGCTGGCGAAGTAATGCTGCACCATGGCCACATAGCCGTTGGCCGAGGCCTTCTCGAATTCGGCCTTGCCTTTTTCGATGTTCTTGAAGTCGACCTTCTGGTACTTCTTGGCTTCGGTGTAGACGGCCGGGCCGGTGAAGGTCGAGTACATGCTCGACTCGCCCGGAGGCGCATTGCCGT
Source organism: Comamonas antarctica (assembly GCF_013363755.1). Taxonomy (NCBI): domain Bacteria; kingdom Pseudomonadati; phylum Pseudomonadota; class Betaproteobacteria; order Burkholderiales; family Comamonadaceae; genus Comamonas; species Comamonas antarctica. The sequence continues at coordinate 3,401 of NZ_CP054840.1, read as the reverse complement.
CGCGCACCAGCTGCACGTACAGCTGCGGGTTGATGGCGGCGGTGCCGGCGTTGACCACTTCATGACGCACGGCGATGTCGTAGGCGCCGCGCTTGAGCGTATAGGTCTTGGCCAGCTTCACGCCGCCGACTTCGGCCGACTCGAAACGGATCTGCAGCTCGTTCTGACCGTCTTGCAGCGTGGTCGCACCGGGCACCAGCTGCATGGGCGTCTTGTGGTTGGGGAAGCTGCCGCCGATCAGGCCGGTCTCGGCCAGGTAGACGCGCTGCGGGCTTTCATCGAACAGCACGAAGCGCTTGGACTTGTCGGCCATGTCCGCGTACTGGCGCATCTCGGCATGCTTGAGCGTGCCGCCCTGGGTGTCGAAGGTCAGCGCCAGCACGTCGGTCGTGACCTGGACGTTCTCACGCGCGATGGCCGCAGCAGCGACGGGCGCGGCGCCCGGAACCTGGTTGGGGTCGACCGGCGCGGGCGTGGACGCGGGCACCGTCGAAGCGCCGGACGTGACCGGAGCCGCGGGCGCGGCCACCGGCGTGGTCACGGGCGTGGGGAAGAAGGTGGCCTGCTTGCCGTTGTGAAGTTGCCACTTGTCCCATAGCAAGACCATGGAAAAGCCAAATATCACCCACAGGATGGTGCGGCGAATGTCGTTCATGAAGACTTCTTTGAGGAAGGTTGGGTGGTCGAAGAAGAAGGCTGGCAGCAGGCAAACAGCCGCGGCGCCTGCGCGGGAACCGGGTCATGACCGCCATCACACCATGGATGGCAACGCGCCAGCCGGCGCAGGGTCAAATAGCTGCCGGCTGCCGCGCCATGCTGCTCGAGGGCTTCAAGCGAGTAGGCGGAGCAGGTCGGCTCGAAACGGCAGGCCGAGCCTATCCACGGGCTCAAGGTCAGGCGGTACAGCCGTACCAGCCCCATGAGCAGGTCGCGCATCATGGCGCCACCGGCGGCGCTGCGGCCGGCGCCGGCGCGGACTGGCGGCGCACGGCATAAGTGAAGAGCTGGTGCAGCTCGGCGCGCACGGCCTTCTTCAACACATCGGAAGTGGCGCTGATGAACTGCTTGCGGTCGAAGGTGGCGCGCAGGCGCACCACGTAGGCGGCGCAGGCCAGCTGCGGCGCATATTCATCCCCCAGCACATAGACCTGGCGCTGGATCGCGTGGCGCGTGACCGAACGCCGGGCCCAGCGCTTGGGCGCCATGGCGCCGAGCCAGGCGCCTTGCGCCATGCCAAACAGGGCCTGCGGCGTTTGCTCTGCAAGCAAACTGCCGGGCCCTGAAGGAGGCGTCACAGGCACATCCGCGTCAAGTACCAGCCGATGCAAGGCAAAGTGCGGGGTACGGGAGACGATGCCTCCCGCCATCGCAGCCTGGAACTGCGGACGCGTTTTCAGCCGATGCATACGTGGCACCTCCGAGGAGGAGCCCAAGCGGTGAACCGTTGGGCAGGCGCCAAGAATGGCCTTAGACGGCCAGACGCTTGCGGCCCTTGGCGCGGCGAGCGTTGATGACGGCACGGCCGCCCTTGGTCTTCATGCGGACGAGGAAACCGTGGGTACGGGCGCGACGTGTCTTGGAGGGCTGGTAAGTACGTTTCATGGTGTTGTTCCTTGAGGAGGTTCAGATTCGCACCGGTTCGGCAAAAAGCCGTCTTCCGGCAACACCCGCCAACCGCAAAAAACAGCCGGCCGGGCCATATCACCCTGAACACATTCAGGGAAACCCGCGATTATCGCTACATTCGTTCCATGATGCAATGACCTTTCCCCGCGCAGGTCAGCGGCTTTTCTCCTCGGGAGTTGAGGACAACCGCCTGATATTTTGTGGATAAGTCCTGTAAAAGCTACAATCGGTGCCCCGCAACTGTTCCTCTATCCACAACAAGACTCTGAAGATGACCGAGGAACCTAACAACGACGCTGGCCAAGGCCTGTGGCAGGTCTGCGTGGAGCAGCTGGGGCAGGATCTGCCCGAACAGCAGTTCAACACCTGGATCAAGCCGCTGACCGCCACGGTCGCGGAAGACTTTTCAAAGGTCACGGTGTACGTGGCCAACCGTTTCAAGCTCGACTGGATCCGCGCCCAGTACGCCGGCCGCATCTCGGCCATGCTCGAGGCCCTTTACGGCCAACCCGTGACGCTGGAGTTGGCGCTCGCTCACCGTGAATCGGTGACGCGCACTTACGTGCGCCCGTTTTCCGCCGACCGTCCGAACGTCCAGGAAACGCAGCAGATCACGACCAGCGCCGCGCCCGAGGAACCGGCTGCGCCGGTGTTCCGCACGCGCCTGAACGCGGCCCTGACCTTCGACACGCTGGTCGAAGGCACGGCCAACCGCATGGCGCGCTCGGCGGCGATGCATGTCGCGGGCTCGCCCGGCCATCTGTACAACCCGCTGTTCATCTACGGCGGCGTGGGCCTGGGCAAGACCCATTTGATGCATGCCGTGGGCAACCAGTTGTTGGCCGACAAGCCCGACAGCAAAGTTCTCTACATCCACGCCGAGCAGTTCGTCTCGGATGTGGTCAAGGCCTACCAGCGCCGCACCTTCGATGAATTCAAGGAGCGCTACCACTCGCTGGACCTGTTGCTGATTGACGACGTGCAGTTCTTCGCCAACAAGGACCGCACGCAAGAAGAATTCTTCAACGCGTTCGAGGCGCTGCTGGCCAAGAAGAGCCACATCGTCATGACCAGCGACACCTATCCCAAGGGCCTGGCCAACATCCACGAGCGCCTGGTGTCGCGCTTCGACTCGGGCCTCACGGTGGCGATCGAGCCGCCCGAACTCGAGATGCGCGTCGCGATCCTGATCAACAAGGCGCGCGCCGAGAACGCCGACATGCCCGAGGAAGTCGCGTTCTTCGTCGCCAAGAACGTGCGCTCCAACGTGCGCGAGCTTGAAGGCGCGCTGCGCAAGATCCTGGCCTATTCGCGCTTCAACCAGAAGGAAGTCTCGATCCAGTTGGCGCGCGAAGCGCTGCGCGACCTGCTGTCGATCCAGAACCGCCAGATTTCGGTGGAAAATATCCAGAAGACCGTCGCCGACTATTACAAGATCAAGGTCGCCGACATGTACAGCAAGAAGCGCCCGGCCAGCATTGCGCGGCCGCGCCAGATTGCGATGTACCTGGCCAAGGAGCTGACGCAAAAGAGCCTGCCCGAGATCGGCGAGCTGTTTGGCGGCCGCGACCACACCACGGTGCTGCATGCGGTGCGCAAGATCGCCGGCGAACGCCAGCAGCTCACCGAGCTGAACCAGCAGCTGCACGTGCTCGAACAGACGCTCAAGGGCTGAGGCGCTTGAAACCCTCGGCCGCCGCCTCCCAAAAACCTTGCCCGAACGGGCAAAATGCTGGGTGGCGCGGCGCCAGGGCCCGGCCCGCACCCCACCCCCC